>JBJESY010000058.1:0-4702 GCA_051883035.1 Anaerovoracaceae bacterium
TGCCGGCAGAGCTCAGCGGTGAATAATTGAATCCGTTCATTCCGGTCTTCTGGATCAGCGTTTCCAGCATGCTCACATTTTCGCCGCATGCCTTGATGTCACTGCCCAGAAATGCAGAAGCATCCTCCGCTGTCACCGTCAGACTGCATTCCTTTTCCCCAGAGTGGTACCGATAGGACACTTCTCCCAGGTTGCCCGTCACACCCAGAAGCACATATGCGAAATTCCGCATCTTGTTTTCCTGCTCTGCGAGAATGTTTTCAGGGATTTCATCATCAAGAATCATGGTCCATCCGTAAGGTTCCTGTTCCGTCTGGAGTTCATTCCGGAAACTTCCCAGATACCACGCCATATTCAGTGCCCCAGCCGTTTCCCCGTTATCCGGCATGCTGCCCACGTAGTCGTGGCGTGTCTTGTACACCGCAGAAGTCAGCGAAGAAATGGCCATCCCATGATCCCAGAGAATCCGGTCACCGATGCAGACTTGGGTGATTTCTCCCGAAGCGGTATATTCCGCCTGATAATCCCCCTTATGAATAGGACTTTTCGCAACCGTACTGAAAGATACTGTCACAACCCCATCCATCTCCTCGAAATGTACTGAGGATACCGCCTGGTTGTCAGAAATCGCCGAAGCAGTGACCGAAACAACATTTCCGTCGATATCCAGATTGCACACCGCAGCTTCCGAACCCGCAGGAGAGCCGAGCAGAAATGCTTTGCCGGCAAGGGCCAGCACCACGATCACCAAAGCCGTCGCAATGCTACCAAGCATCACGCCCCGCGTCCGTTTCCTGGTTTTTTTCAGGAAATCAATTTCCTGCCGTTCCGGCAAATCGGCCGTGCTTTCCGGTGTTCCGTCCGGCTGCCGCATATGTTCCAGCACCTTTCTGCAGTTTTCGCACCCTTCCACGTGCTCCTCCAACGCACGGCTCGTCACCGGACTGGTCAGCCCGTCGATATAGGAAGGCATTAAATCCTGTATCACTTCACATGGAATCTTATTCATACTCCGTCAGCTCCTTTCTCAAACGCTCTTTCCCCCTGTAAAACGTCACCCGCGCCCAGTTCTCCGTCTTTCCCATGATCTCCCCGATCTCGCGGAAAGTCAGGTTGCCGAAGATTCGCAGGTACAGCACTTCCCGGACGGGTTCCGGGCAGAAATGCAGCCGCCGCATCAGGTCTACTCGATCTTCTTTTCCCAGCAAAATCTCCTCGCCCGACGATTCTTTCTCCGTCAAGGTGCTGTGAGCTCCCTGGACTTCGTCTTCATCCAGAGATTCTGTTTCCGGATTTTTTCTCCGCCATGCGGACAGCTGGTGTTTGGCGATGGCACAAAGCCATGTGGAAACGCTGCAGCTGCCGTCGTACCTTCCGATGCTTTTCACTGCCTGATAGAAGGTTTCCTGGGTCAGTTCCTCGGCAAGCTGACTGTCTCGCGTCAGGGACAGCAGATATTTGTAGACCGTCTGTGCGTATTTCTGGTATATTTCTTCCATCTTTTCTTTTCATCTCGTGACTGCATTTCTTTCACCTCCTCTCATCCCTTCTGTATGGTTCATGCTGTTTTTTTGCGTTTCGTTACAGCGGTTCGGAGTTTTTTTGAAAGATTACAGTTCTGCTGCCAGATGAAGTGCGAGCTGAAAACACTTCACCTGCATTTCCTTTTCGCCGCTGGTTCCCAGCAGCTCGTTTTTCCATTCCTCTTTCTCCAGACAGTCGCTGGCAAAGAGGAAGTTGTACAGGGAAAGTCCGTGATGATCGCAGACTGCCTGTATCCCCGCAGCTTCCATTTCCACGGAAATACATCCCTCCTGTCTGCGTTTTTCTGCATTTCCTGCAGTTTCCCGGTAGAGTCCGTCTGTAGTCCATGTTTTTCCGATGACACAAGGTACACCCTGTTTCTCGAAAAACGACGCAACCGTTTCCCAGTGTTTCATTTCTATGTAGTCTGAGGCCGGCATATAATGATAGGAAACACCCTCGTCCCGGTAAGCTGCCGTCGGCACCATCAGTTTGCCGTCGGTTCTGCTCCGGTCCAGCGTTCCGCTGGATCCAAAGAGAATATATTTCTTTGCACCGGTCAGGCATCTGGCTTCTTCCAGACAGGCAGCCGCAGCCGCCGCAGAGATCATCGTCATATAGAAACAGATTTTTTTACCCATCCATTCTGTCCGATAGATGGTATATCGATAGCCGGTCGAACCAATCTCCGCAATCCGTTCACAGTTCAGATGTTCCAGCGCCCACTGGAGCGCCTTATAAGAAAACGTGATGATACATACATCGCTGGCCGGATCCCTCTTTCCATACAATGCCTCCGGTGTCAGCAAAGGATTCGTCGTATTGTCAAAGGTATTCTGAATCATGAAATTCTCCTTTATTTTATCGTCTGATAAATTTCATGGAGCATGGTCAGCACCGCATAGTTCCGGTTCCATTTGCGGCTGGAATTATGGCGCTGCACCTGCGTTACCCTGGTCTTTCCTTTATAGGTCAGACCGATATAAATCAAACCGACCGGTTTGCCTTCTGACGGATCCGGTCCTGCCACGCCTGTGACAGAAACGCAGATATCCGAACCTGTTTTCTTCGCCAGACCTTCTGCCATTTCCGCTGCCGTCTCCTCACTGACTGCGCCGTAAGCATCCAGCGTAGCAGCAGATACCCCCAGCTCCTCCATCTTTGCACGATTGGTATAGGTCACGATCCCCCGCTCAAAAACCGCAGAAATTCCCGGCACATCAGTCAGCGCACCGGCAAATAATCCGCCGGTACAGGATTCCGCACAGGAAACGGTGATGTTCTTTTCTTTCAGAAGGCGTCCCACCACATCCACCAGTTCCTCGTTATCATCGCTGTAAATGTATTCTCCGATGATGGCGTTCACTTTATCTGTCATTTCCTCCACCGCAGCTTTCGCTTCTTCTTCCGTCGGCCGCTTGGATGCGATTCGAAGGCTGCATTCGCCTTCCTTGGCATAGGTTGCGATGGTAGGATCCGTCTGTCCGTCGATCAGCGGCAGCAGCTTCGTTTCCATCAGGGATTCTCCCAGTCCGAAGGTACGGATCTGCCGATAATAGATGACGTTATCCTGCCATTTCTGCAGCAATGGTTTTACCTGTTTCTGAAACATATTAGTCATTTCCCGCGGCGGTCCGGGCATGGATATGATCCATTTTCCATCTCGTTCCAGGGCGAATCCAGGTGCGGTCCCAGCATCGTTAGGAAGTACGATAGCCCGGGACGGCATATTGGCCTGTTTATAGTTATTTTCAGTCAGAACACGATTTCTCCGGGCAGCATAAGCCCTCAGTTCTGCCATACAGTCATCATTGACCACCAGATGGTCGCCCATGGTTTCGCAGATGACTTCCTTGGTCAGATCGTCCTGGGTCGGCCCCAGCCCGCCGGTGGTCAAAATCAGGTCACAGTCCCGAAATGCCAGCTCGATCAGATCATGCAGCCGTCCCGGATTGTCTCCCACCGTATAGTGATACATTACATCATATCCCAGGTGGTTCAGCTGTTCCGACAGATATGCCGCATTTGTATTTACAATCTGTCCAAACAGAATCTCTGTTCCCACCGTTAAAATTGCCGTTTTCAAAATGTGTTCCTCCTTACGTTCTTTTCTCTATTTATTCCATGAACTGCACGCTGACTCCTGCAGGATCTTTCACAAAGAAAAATCTTACATTCGGTGCCGGGGTGATAAATGGTGTCACTTCAAAGCCTTCTGCAGCCAGCTGATCCCGCAGCACATCGATATTATCTGCATGGAACCCGATGGAAAGATTATCATTCCCGGCATAGTCTGCTCCTGGTTTTTCGATAATTTCAATCTCCGTGTCTCCTTTTTCTTCTGCCAGAAACACCATATTTCTGCCCATCGGACGCATATCCGTCTTCACAGTCATACCGGTGTAGCTCTCACAAAACATGATTTCCTTTTCAAAATGTTTCGTCTGAATGGTAATATGTGCGATTTTCATTTAGTTATCCTCCTCAAATTTTTTGATTGGGTGCCTGATTACAGTCTTCAGCTTATCCGGGCTGGTTTTTCGAGGATCAGACAGATAGATTTCATGATGCATCCTGTTCTCGCTGAAATCATTGATATAGCCGTTCTGCTCCAAAAAAGCATCCATCAATGCAACACTTGCCGGTTCATCATCAAAGGGGCCATGATGTATCATCTGCACGCACAAACCTTCCTTTATTTTCAGGAACTCTGCTGCAGAGCAATCCAGTTTCTTCTTTTTCGACGCAGTTTCTACTGCCCATTTGAAATCCTCTTCTGTCACGAAATCAGGCAGACGAATCACAGATATCCAGTGAAAGGTATCCTTGTTTCCGTAATCGACCCCTTCTATGCCCTTCTGCCACCAGAACCCTTCCAGCGGAGGAACCACATATTCAAAGAACCCCTGGATTCGGTAATCCGTCTTATAACTCATTTTCAATGTATATGCTACTGCATACAATACACCGACCGCCTGCTGATATGCACCGCCTTCTTCATTGGGATTTCCGGTGCCCCTGACTGCAATGTAATTCATCTTCGGCACCGTTACAATCTCCGGTTTATTCTTGGACATATAAAACTCTTTATATTCCTTTTTAAAATCGAATGCCATAGTTTTCCCGTCGAGTAGACAGTCTCGACACTCCTTTCAGTATTTCTATGTGAAAGGCTTGC
>JBJESY010000059.1:0-4686 GCA_051883035.1 Anaerovoracaceae bacterium
AAAGCTCATAGATATTTACATTTTACCACATTTTTTCCTCTGCCGCACCATTTTCCCCACAAAAAATGCTTGCATTTTTATAGAGAGCGCGTTATTATTTTGATATCAAAATGATATCAAGCACATAATTTTTTTCCATCAAAAGGAGGTATCTCAAATGTCTGAACTTACTGAAAAAAACAACACAGCAGCGGTAACCCCTTCTGTAGAAGAAAAGAAGGCAAAAGCGGTCGCCGGCATGCCCATGCTGCTTCTAACCCTTCTGCTGGCGGCACTGTCCATTGTCGGAATCATTTTCGGTGCATTTCTCATCGATGCAGGAAGCTATGGGGCGGGCGTTCCGCTGTTGGTAGTTTCTATCCTCTATCTGGCTGTGGGTATGCCGATTCTGGTTTCCGGCCTGAAGGTACTGAAACCCAATGAAGCCTATGTTCTCACCCTGTTCGGCAAATACTACGGCACCCTGAAGGGCCCCGGCTTCTTCTTCACCAATCCTTTCGTGACTGCCGTCAATCCCGGTGCTGAAGCCCTTTCTGCACTCAATGCATCTGCCGCCGTCCTGACCGAGGGCAATGCCGGCGGCAAGACCGCAGCCACCACCGTGAAGAACACAAGGAAACTGTCTCTGAAAGCCATGACCCTGAGCAATTCCAGACAGAAGATCAACGACGAACTGGGTAACCCGATCGAAATCGGCATCATCGTCATCTGGCGGATCATCGATACCACCAAGGCAGTTTTCAACGTAGACAACTACTGTGAATACCTTTCCATCCAGTGCGATTCCGCCCTTCGGAATATCGTCCGTCTCTACCCGTACGATGCTCCGGAAGACAGCGGCGAACGTTCCCTGCGGGGCTCCAGTCAGGAAATCTCCGACAAGCTGAAGGACGCCATTCAGGAAAAGGTGGATGTGGCCGGCATCGAAATCATGGAAGCACGCATCACCCACCTGGCATATGCGCCGGAAATCGCCGCAGCCATGCTGCAGCGTCAGCAGGCCGCTGCCATCATCGATGCACGGAAGATGATCGTGGACGGCGCCGTGGGTATGGTGGAAATGGCCCTGGAAAAGCTGAACGAAAATCAGATTGTCGAGCTGGATGAAGAACGGAAGGCCGCCATGGTCAGCAACCTGCTGGTGGTGCTGTGCGGCAACAAGGATGCACAGCCTATCGTAAACAGCGGCAGCCTGTATTAGAGAGGGGGATCGCTCTTTGGCTGAAAAGAAACAGTCTGAAAAACAAAAAAAGCAGGTTCCTCTGCGGCTGAACGCCGCCCTCTATGAGGAACTCTGCGCATGGGCGGAGGATGAATTCCGCTCCGTCAACGGGCAGATCGAATACCTGTTGACGGAGGCGGTGCGAAACCGCCGCGGAAAAAAGTTATAACTTTAAACTACAGGCAGGCGGTCAGCATCATCAGAAGCATGACCGCCATCAGATCAAGAAGCTGCTGGTACATCAGGCTCTGCCTCCCCAGCCTTCCAGAATCTCATCTGCCACCTGGTTGATGGATTTGCCGTTATTCTCCACTTCCATATCACACCAGCTTCTGTAGAGCGGCAGTCTCTGGGCATAGAGGTGCGACAGCGGCGTGGACTGACTCAGAGGACGTCCGTCTGTCGGCAGCACTTCAATGTCCCGGTTCAGGAAGATGAACCGGCCGTTTTCAGCCAGAGCATAGTAATTTTCTTCTCTGGTAACCACACCGCCGCCGCAAGCGATGACCGCACCGGTCTCCTGCTGCAGGTCGGCACATGCTTCCATCTCCAGCTGACGGAAAGCACTTTCCCCGCCTTCGGCGAAAATCGAAGAAATGGCCATGCCCATCCGTTCCACGATGCGCTGATCCACGTCGATAAATTTCCGTCCTGTCTTTTCAGCCAGCATGCGGCCGATGGTGCTCTTGCCGCAGCCCGGCATGCCGATCAGAACCAGGTTCTCCTTCTCACAGGCCAGCTTTCTTTCAATTTCGCTGACTGCTTCATCCGGGATTTCTCTTCCCAGGAACAGTTCTGCACTGGCCTTGGCCTGGGCCACCAGCATTTTCAGTCCGTTGACCCCTTCGATATCTGATTTCCGTGCCTGACACAGCAGATTGGTCCGCAGCGGATTATAAATCAGGTCAAATACCCACTCCAGGCGAGGAAAGGTGCCCGGATATGCCGCAGACCGTCCGTTCTGCGGATACATGCCCACCGGTGTGGCATTGACCATGATGGTCGCATCCAGATGCTGTTCCTTCATTCCCTGATAGTCGCAGCCTGTCTTTCCGTCCCGACTTACCACCACAACCTGGGAAGCCCCCAGATCCTCCAGTACGCAGACCACCGCCTTGGACGCGCCGCCGGAACCCAGGACGATGCATTTTGCGCCGTCAACCTTGGCTCCGGAAGATTCCACCGTCCGACGGAACCCCGTGTAATCCGTATTGTATCCGAATATTTTTCCTTCCCGGCGAACCAGCGTGTTGACCGCACCGATGCGCTCCGCCTCCGGGGACAGCTGATCGCAGTACTGCATCACCGTCTCCTTATACGGAATGGTCACGTTGAGCCCGGTCCAGTCCCCGTCTTTCAGGAAAGCTTCCACTGCCTCCGGCTCTTTCTCGAAAAGCTCATAACAGTACGGCTCGCTGAAGGTGCCCAGCATACGGTGGATCTCCGGTGAGAAGCTGTGGGTCAGATGACGGCCCAGCAGGCCGAATTTCCGAATCGTGTTCTGATACTGACGGCTCAGCTCCATCAGTTTGCGGTACAGCTCCACGGCGTACTCTGACAGCCCTTCCGGCTGGAGCTTTCCTGCCTCCTCTGCGATCCGCTCCAGAATCTGCTGCTCCCGCTCCGGTACATAAATGGGCATGCCCTTCTGGGCTTTGTTTCTGGCGATATGACCGGCAGCCTCCATGCGGCGGCAGAAGGCTTCCAGAATGACGGCATCCTCCCGATCGATGAGGGCTCTTGCCTCTTCCATGGTCAAAAGTTTCTCTGTTGTATTCATTGCGTTTTCTCCTCATATATCTGTACATTTGAAAAGAGCCAGCCCCGTCAGGGACTGACTCATCCATTGCATTCCATTGCTTTTTTGTGTCTGTGTCTGTGCCAATGTTCTATGCCAATGATTCGTCTTCTAACATTCTATATCCAATTCCCAGTTCTGTAAAGATGTATTTTGGTTCGCCCGGGTTGGCTTCCAGTTTGCGGCGAATGTTGGCCATGTTGACGCGGAGAATCCGGTTGTTGTCATCCGCATACGGTCCCCACACCTGATTGATCAGGGAGTCGTAGGTCATGACCTTGCCGGAGTTTTTCGCCAGGAGAGATACGATCTTGTATTCCACCCGGGTCAGGTGTACTTCATTTCCGTCCACCGAAACCAGCCGCTTCTCAAAATCGATCTTCAGGCCGCCTGCACTGTACGGACGGTTGGCGTTGACCGGGTCGTCCACGATTTTGTTATTATGCCGTATGGCGGTTCGGATTCTGGCAAGGAGCTCAAAGGTGCCAAACGGCTTGGTGATGTAATCATCCGCACCGCTGTCCAGTGCTGCAACTTTTTCTTTTTCCTGGGTTCTGGCAGAGATGACGATGATGGGGATACTGGACCATTCTCTCGTTTTCTGAATGATATCCATCCCGTCCATATCCGGAAGACCCAGGTCCAGAAGTACGATGTCCGGCAGCGAAGAAGTCAGCTGTGCCAGACCATCTTTTCCGTTATGTACTGCCGTCACCTTATAATCATGGGACTGAAGCGTCTTCGCTACGAAATCGCATATGCTCTTTTCATCTTCAATAATCAATACCGATATTTTCTGTGTCATTTCCTACGCCTCCATTTCCTTCGGAAGGGAAAAATAAAATTCCGCCCCCTCGTCATGATTTAATGCACCAATGGTACCGCCGTGGGCAGCCACAATGGTCTTGCAGATGGAAAGTCCGATTCCCATCCCTTTATATGAATCCGTTTCCTGGGAAACCTCCCGGTATCCCTCTCCATCAAAGATGGAGGTCAGCTTGCTCTCATCGATGCCGTCGCCATAGTCCCGGATATGGAACCAGACAAACTGCTCATCCTCCTCCACGAACAGTTCGATGGGCTTTTTCGTATGGGCATGAAGCTGCGCATTCTGCAGGATGTTGATGATGACCTGCTCAATAAGCATGGCATCCATCATAACCATCACCACATCATCCGGCACACGCACCTTTACCTCCGCTTCCGGGAACCGCTTCCGGAACCTTGCCGCAGAAGAGGCGACCACCTCGTCCACCGCTTCATAGGACTTGTTCACCCTGGCCGTTTCGTTATCAATCCGGGTAACAGACAGCAGATTCTCCACCATGTTCAGAAGCCAGTTGGCATCATCCTGGATGTGCTCCACCAGCGCCATTTTTTCCTCTCTGGAAAGTTCCCCTTCCATTTCCAGATAGGAGGCGCTGTTGCCGATGATGCCGGTCAGCGGCGTCCTGAGATCATGGGAGACCGCCCGCAGCAGATTGGCCCGCATCTTTTCCTTCTGTGCCTCCATCAGCTGCTTTTCCTGTTCCGCCAGAGCCGCCGTCTGCTCCTTCATGTGGGTCGTCATGGCCGAGGTGATCATGGCGATAATCAGCATCCCCGCAAAGGTGACCTGGTAGCCCTCCATGGTGAAATTCAGGTTTCTGTACGGAACCGTAAAGAA
>JBJESY010000060.1:0-4683 GCA_051883035.1 Anaerovoracaceae bacterium
GCAAGCCTTTCACATAGAAATACTGAAAGGAGTGTCGAGACTGTCTACTCGACGGAAGAACATGAACGTTTACGATCAGGCCCACGGACTGGCACAGGCGATCAAAGCATCTCAGGAATTCATCCAGTATGATGCGCTGAAAAAGCAGGTGGATGCCAATCCTGAGCTGGCAGCTATGGTAAAAGAGGTTCAGACGAAACAGTTTGAAATGCAGGCGAAACAGATGATGGGTGAGCAGATGAATGCGGAAATGATGGCTCAGGCACAGCAGCTTTATACCATCATGATGCGGGATCCTCTGGCCATGCAGTACATGGAGGCCCAGATGCGCTTTTCTCTCATGATGAACGATGTATATAAGATCCTTGGAGAAGCGGTCGGCATCGGCGATATGGCAGATATGTTAAAATAAGTACTTGTTTCGTTCATAAAGATTTGGTATACTAAAATATAGATTTACTTTTTATGACTTTTATGACAGGAGAGATAAAAAATGATTTACGCAAGCGATTTTAGAAAAGGCATTACCTTTGAAATTAACGGTGAACCGCATGTAGTTCTGGATTTCCAGCATGTAAAGCCAGGTAAGGGCGCCGCTTTCGTCAGAACTAAGTATAAGAATATTCTGACCGGTGCCACCAGAGAAGAAGCCTTCAACCCGGAAGATAAATTCCCGAAGGCACATATTGAAACCAGAAGAATGCAGTACCTGTACAATGACGGTGATTTGTACTACTTCATGGATCCGGAAACTTATGATCAGGTTCCTCTGCCATTTGATCAGGTGGAAGATGCCATCAAATTCATGCGCGAAAACGATGAAGCAACCATCAAATTCTACAAAGGAAATGCATTCCTGGTAGAAGCAGATAACTTCGTAAACCTGAAGGTAATTGAAACCGAACCGGGTGTCAAGGGTAATACTGCAACCAACGTAACCAAGGCTGCAACTGTAGAAACCGGTGCAGTGGTTCAGGTGCCTATTTTCATCGAAGAAGGCGAAGTGATTCAGATTGATACCAGAAGCGGAGAATATCTGGGACGCGCGAAATAAAAAGAATATGAAACCAATGAGAAGGGACGTAATGGAATGTTGCGTCCCTTTTCGGAATGCAGCAAAAGATACAGAAGAGGTGTTTTATGAGCAGAGAAAAGGATGCGGAAAGCAAGGGAAATCAGGGGAAAAAAAGACAGAGAAAGGCAATTGTGATCATTCTGGTTATACTTGCTCTGGCTTTTGCGGTCTGCTGCGGTGCGGGGCTGTATTTCAGCAAACTGGGAGCGCCGTTGGATGCGGCTGCAAACACAGCCGTGACGGTGACCATTGAGCCTGGTACGACCACGGCAGGGATCGGACAGGCTTTGCAGGAAAATGGGGTCATAGAAAATATGGAGCAGTTTAAGCTATGGTCCAAAATCAAGGGTTTTGACAGCCAGTACAAAGCGGGTATTTATACCTTGTCACCGTCCATGTCCTTCGGGGAAATCGCAGAGATTCTGGTAGGCGGTAAGGTGGATACATTCCAGTTTACTATTCCGGAAGGCTATACCATCCGGCAGACGGCGGATAGTCTGGCAGAGCAGGGTGTTGCTGACCGTGACCGGATTCTGGAGCTTGCGGCAAGTCATGAATTCGATGAGGAATTCCCGTTTCTGAAGGAGGCGCAGAACAATGAAAACCATCTGGAGGGCTATCTTTTACCGAATACCTACACTCTGTCTGTGGGCTCCACAGAGGAAGACATCATCCGTGTCCTGCTGGGCCAGTTCGAAAAAGACGTACTGCCGCTCTATGAATCGGCTGCAAAAGAAGGAACGTCTCTCAATGACTTCATTATTGCGGCTTCTATCATCGAGCGTGAGGCCATGGTCAGTGAGGAGCGGCCTCTGGTCGCCAGCGTGATCTACAATCGCCTGAATATGGAAATGCCGCTGCAGATGTGCTCTACCGTGCAGTACGTTCTGGGTGAGCCGAAGGCCGTTCTCACCTATGCGGATACTGAAATCGATTCGCCATATAATACGTATCAGAATCCAGGTCTGCCGCCGGGACCGATCTGTTCACCTGGTACAGCGTCCATAGAAGCGGCCATGAATCCCGCAGATACAGAGTACCTGTATTTCGTCCTCAGCGAAAAACTGGACGGTACTTCTAATTTTTCCTCAGATTACAACCAGTTTCTGCGGGACAAGGACGCATATTACAAGGCCTACGAGGCTGCCAATTAAGGATTTGCATCATGAATAAAACAGAAAATATCACTCATCCGAAGGTAACAGAATATATCAACCGGTTTTACCGGCTCGCAGAACCGGAACTGATGGAACTGCGCCTCGCAGCTGAAGCAGAGGGAGTTCCCATCATTCTGCGGGAGACAGAAGACTTTCTGAATGTCCTTCTTTCCATTCTGCAGCCGGAGCGCATCCTGGAAATCGGGACAGCTGTCGGGTATTCCGCAGCATATTTTGCGAAGAAAACAGGTGCACATGTTATTACGATAGAAAAGTCTGATGAAATGCATCGCATTGCTGCAGAAAACGTGAAGAAGCTGGGTCTGGATGGAAACATCCGACTGCTTCTCGGCGACGGAGAAGAGGAAATAAAAAAACTGTGGGATGCAGGTGAGAAACCGTTCGACTTTCTGTTCATCGATGCAGCGAAAAGCCATTATAAGCGCTTTCTGGATGCAGCCATGGAGCTGACACATCCGGGCAGCGTCATCGTTTCGGATAATGTGTTATTCCGCGGCAGCGTAGCAGATGACGAGGAACATCTGGACCGTCGCCATAAGACGAATATCCGACGGCTTCAGGAATATATGGAATACATCTATCATCACCCGGCTCTGGAAACCAGCCTGATTGCCTGCGGCGACGGACTGGCCATCAGCAGGGTAAGGGAGAAGAATCAAATATGAAACAACCATTGAAAAAAATGGAACTGCTGGCTCCTGCCGGCGATCTGGAAAAACTGAAGATTGCCGTAGTCTATGGAGCCGATGCTGTCTATTTCGGCGGTGAAATGTTCAGCCTCCGGGCCGGTGCCGGAAACATGACCCTGGAGGAAATGAAGGAAGGGGTGGAATTCGCCCATGCCAGAGGTGTGAAGTGCTATCTGACGGTGAATATTTTCGCTCATAACGAAGACATCGGACCACTGACAGATTATCTGCTTCAGCTTCGTGATATGCACATGGACCTGGATGCCTTTATTGCCAGTGACCCGGGGATCATCGACCTGATTCAGGAAATCATCCCGGATGCGGAAATCCATCTTTCCACCCAGGCCAATATGACAAACTACCGGACTGCGAATTTCTGGTATAAACTTGGGGTCAAGCGAATCGTCCTTGCCAGAGAACTGACCTTCGATGAGATCCGCCAGCTGCGGCAGCAGATTCCGGATGACATGGAACTGGAGGCATTTGTCCATGGGGCCATGTGCATTTCCTATTCCGGAAGATGCCTTCTCAGCAACTTTATGATTGAACGGGATGCAAACCGCGGTGCCTGCGCCCACCCATGCCGGTGGAAATATGCGTTAGTGGAAGAACAGCGCCCTGGTGAATACTATCCTGTGGAGGAAGATGAAAGAGGAACCTATATCCTCAATTCCAGAGATCTCTGCATGATCGAGCACATTCCCGAACTGGCGGAAGCCGGCATCGTATCCGCCAAGATTGAAGGCCGGATGAAGAGTATCTTCTATGTTGCGACGCTGGTATCTGCATACCGCCGGGCGATCGACGCCTACTATGAAGATCCGGAGCATTATGTTTTCGAGGAAGAATGGATGACAGAAATGATGAAAGCAAGCCACCGTGAATTCACTACAGGCTTTTACTTCCATCAGCCGACTAATAAAGACCAGAATTATCAGACCAGTGCATATACCCGGGAATATTCCTTCACCGGCCTGGTCCTGGATTATGACCCTGAGACCGGAATTGCAACGGTGGAGCAGCGGAATAAGATGGTTCTGGGCGATGAAATTGAAGTCATGGGTCCGGGAAGAGAATTTTTTACCCAGACGCTGAAAGAAATGTACGATGAGGAGGGAACACCGGTGCAGTCCGCCCCGCATCCGCAGCAGATTTTGCGGATTCCGATGGATCAGCCGGTCAGCCCTTATGATATGTTAAGAAAAAAGAGAGGATAAGAAAAATGTCAAATGACCTAGGCAGCGTCCCCAGTCAGATAGGAGTCATCGCTGCATGCATTTTCGTTTACGGTTTATTTACAGTGATCAATACTGCCCTTGGTGCAGCCGGACGGAATACAGAGAAATATCAGAGCGCAAATAAGCTGCTGCTTTTGATTTCTGCCTGTGCAGGCGGCTGGTTTGCCGCAGTATCCGTGTGGAGCTTCATCGGGTATGTGGCTGCACTGACGGTACTGGGACAGTTTTTCCCGCGGAAGCTGGCGCTTCAGCATGATGAGGAACTGTCCGATGCATTCATGCCATTTGCAAATGGTATTTCTACTGTACTGCGGCCTGTTACATGGATTCTGATGACCATCGCCAATCTGCTTCTGAGGTTATTCCGCCAGGAAACCAACGTGGCGGACGGCTCCTTCTCCGAAGAGGAAGTCATGTCCATGCTGGAAGTGGGGCAGGAAAGCGGTGTTCTGAAGGAGGAAGGCAAGAAGATGATTAACAGCATTTTCGCCTTCGATGATAAG
>JBJESY010000061.1:0-4682 GCA_051883035.1 Anaerovoracaceae bacterium
TGGACGGATTGTCGGACTTACGGGAAATCTTATCGATTTCATCCACATATATGATCCCCTTCTGGGCTTTTTCCACGTCAAAATCCGCAGCCTGCAGCAGCTTCAGCAGAATGTTTTCCACGTCTTCTCCCACGTAGCCTGCTTCCGTCAGCGCCGTGGCATCGGCGATGGCAAACGGCACATCCAGAATCCTGGCCAGGGTCTGTGCCAGCAGCGTCTTGCCGGAACCGGTCGGCCCGATCATGACAATATTGCTCTTCTGCAGCTCCACATCGTCGCTTTCCTTATTCTTTTTCGGATTGTTGATTCGTTTATAATGATTGTATACTGCAACAGCCAGTGCTCTCTTGGCCTCATCCTGACCGATGACGTAATCGGACAGGGTCTGCGTAATTTCCTTCGGCTTCGGAAGGCGGTACTGTTCTTCTTTTGGCGCTGCATTTCCTTCCATGATGTCATCATTGATGATATCCATGCACAGATGCACGCATTCATCACAGATATATACGCCGGAACCTGCCACCAGTCTCCGCACCTGGCTCTGCGGTTTCCCGCAGAAGGAGCACTTCAGCTGTTTATTTTCATCATATTTGCTCATTCAATTTCCCCCTTGCTACCTGGATGTGATCACCCGATCGATCAGACCGTATCTGCAGGCTTCCTCTGCACCCATGAAGTTGTCACGGTCGGTATCCTTTTCGATGGTGGCCAGATCCTGGCCTGTATTTGCAGACAGAATTCTGTTCAGCTTTTCTCTGGTCTTAAGAATCCATTCTGCGTGGATTTTAATATCCTCTGCCTGTCCGTTTACCCCGCCAAGCGGCTGATGAATCATGATTTCTGCATTTGGCAATGCGAATCTTTTTCCTTTGGCACCGGAGGACAGCAGAAATGCACCCATGCTTGCCGCCATACCGATACAGATCGTGGAAACATCCGGTTTGATATACTGCATGGTATCATAGATTGCCATGCCGGCAGTGACTGAACCGCCCGGGCTGTTGATATAGATGCAGATATCCTTTTCGCTGTCCTCTGCCTCCAGGAACAGCAGCTGTGCCACCACCAGGCTGGCCACATGCTCATCAATCTGTTCTCCCAGGAAGATGATCCGATCCTTCAACAGTCTGGAATAGATGTCATAAGACCGCTCCCCCCTGCTGGTCTGTTCAATTACATAAGGTACTAATGCCATACTGATACCCCTCACTTTCTTTCGGTAATCTTTTACAGAAGCCGGGAAGACTTAAATATCCGCCCGGCTCCGCTTGTTTCTGCATTGATGGATTGATTTATTTGATCACTGCGTTTTCGAAGATGAACTCGATGGCCTTCTTCGTCTTCAGATCCTTTTCCAGATACTTCATGTTGTCTTCGCCGATCAGTTCCTTTACCTTATCTGCAGTCATCTGATACTGGATTGCCATCACTTTCAGTTCTTCTTCCACTTCTTCCGGTGTCACTTCGAACTGTTCTGCTTCTACGATGCCGTTCATGATCAGTCTGGTCTTCACAGCTTTTTCTGCATCGGCTCTGATCTCATCGCGGAATGCAGCTGCATCCTTCTGGGTGAATGCCAGATACTGCTCCAGGCTCAGGCCCTGGTAACGCATCTGCTGATCCAGTTCCTGCATCATTCTGTCGATTTCATCTTCCACCATGATGCGCGGAATGTCCACTTCGTTGGATTCCACAACCTTACCAACTGCAGCATCCTTCATCTGGCTCTCTGCTCCGGCTTTGGCATATGATTCTAGTCTTTCCCTGGTGGAAGCTTTTAATTCCTCTAATGTATCAAATTCGCTGACATCCTTAGCAAATTCATCGTCCAGTTCCGGAAGCTGTTCTTCCTTTACTTCGTGCACGGTGCAGTGGAATACTGCATCTTTGCCTGCCAGATCTTCTTCATGGTATTCTTCCGGGAAGGTGACCTTGACATCCTTCTGCTCACCTGCAGATACACCTACCAGCTGTTCTTCAAATCCCGGAATGAACATGCCGGAACCCAGAACCAGTTCCTGACCTTCTGCGGTACCGCCTTCAAACTGATCTTCCCCTACGAAACCTGCATAGTCCAGAAGAATGGTATCTCCGTCCTGTGCCGGTCTTTCCACGCTGACGATGCGGGCATTTCTCTTCTGCAGGCTCTTGATGTCATTTTCCACATCCTCGTCCTTGACTTCGTTTTCAACCTTTTCGATTTCAACGCCCTTGTAGTTCTTTACTTCTACAATCGGAGAGCAGGCAACCGTAATGGTAGCAGTGAAGCCTTCCCCCTTCTTCAGCTGGGTGAATTCTGCTGCCGGGCTGTCGATGATGTCCAGTTCCAGTTCCCGGATGGCCTTTACATAATTCTCTCTGAACAGCTCATCAATGGCATCTTCAAAGAAAACGCCTTCTCCGAAATGCTTTTCGATGATGCTTCTCGGAGCCTTGCCTTTACGGAAGCCCGGGATTTCAATATTGCCCTTGGCAGCCTGATATGCCTTAATCTGGGCATTATCGAATTCCTCTGCAGTGAACTCCATAGTAAACTTTACATCGTTCTTCTCTCTGGAAATAAAAGTTGCTTTCATTAAATATATCCTCCTGATTCGTAAACCTTATTATACTAAGACAATTACATGATATTATAACTCGTTTCCCGGTCAAAGTAAAGAAAAAAGCTTGAAATTCACCGCATTTTCACCTTATTTTTCCCCGGGTCAGAAAAAAAACCGCCTTTGCCGAATGAAAACCCGCTGCAAAAGCAGTTTTTTTGATTTTTTATCAATGAATTCCCAGCAGTTCCAGTCCCCGCTGGTATTTGCTTCTGTTTCCCGGCTTCAGATTGTACTTGGAAGCCAGCTCTTCGCCCAAGGCAATCATATCCTCCTGATCACCGGAATACAATTCGATCTCCAACTCCGAAATCGGTGCATTGCCGCCGGCAGTCCGTATTTCACCTTCATCATAGGACAGCATGCTGATGGATTTGCCGGTATCAATATGCATCTGCTTCCGGACAAACTCCATTTCCATCACCGGATGAAGTGTTTTTCCCTCCAGCAGAGGACCCACCTCCTCATAGACAGTACTGCCCTGGAAGACCTCCAGGGACGGAGCCGAAAGGAACGCCTCATCCACCGTAACATTCAGTTCTCCTCTGGTATGCAGGCCGTTTTCCACGCCGCCTCCCCATTTCACTGTGGCCACCAGCCGTTCGTCCTCAAACCGCACGCGAAAAGCGATTTCCTGCTTCAGCAGCTGCCTGTCTTCCGTATCCAGATACACCGCTTTCATGGGAATCGTTTCCGGACCGTTTCCGTCCGTCAGGGCCAGCAGATGCTGGTCATTGAAAATTCTGTCTCTGGCAAAAGACTCCTCCACCAGATATTTCAGTTCAATCTCCATACTTCTTTCTCCATTGTAAATTCAATACCCAAATATCATGCGTATCTGTTGTATCATATTTATGACATCAAGTCAATTGTTTCATCAGTTTTTTTCCCGCTTCCAGCGCTCCGATGGCAAAAATTTTCTTCGACATGGCCGTATGCCGGATCTCCAGAATCTCGTCCTCCAGCGCAAAATACACCGTGTGCTGACCGCAGACGGTTCCCATACGGAGACTCTGCACCCGGGCTTCATCCAAAGGATCCAGCGCCAGACCATGGCACAGGCTCACCGCCGTTCCGCTGGGGCGATCCCGCTTTTTCGTATGATGCACTTCCGTCATCCGGATATCGCACTGGTCCCCCAGTTCCTTTTTCGCCTCCCGGCACAGCCGGTGCATGACCTCCATGCCTCTGGAAAAATTGCTGCTCCGTACCAGCGGACAGATTTTTTCCAACAGCTGGATCAGCTTTTCCTCCTCCGGTCCGTATCCGGTAGACGCCAGCACCACCGGTATATTACCCCCTTTTTCCCGGCAGTAATCATAAATCCTTCCGATGGCCTTCGGATGGCTGAAATCGATCAGCAAGTCCGGCCGTTTCTCCGGCCATGGCTGATCCGCTAAAGGCTCCAGCACCGCAATCTCATCGAAGGTTCCCTCTTCTTCCGCATACGCCCGCAGAACCGTTCCCATGGTTCCGCTTCCGATAATTCCCAGAAACATATTCCATACCTCCTTCGCCTATTCTATGAAGAAGGTCCTGTCCGGATTCCGGAATTTCCATCCTATTTCTTTTTTGCCAGCTCCATGATTTCGCCGAATTTGCTCATCACATGGTCATAGCCCTTGTCCTTCACATGAGGCACCATGCAGGAAGAACAATCCTTCACCCCATTCTCCAGGTATCTGAAATTACCGCCGCACTGATCCCCCAGCGCATAAAGCGGACAATAGCAGAACAGGCAGTTGAACTCCTCCGGCTTGTTTGTATCGTGGCATGGGAAGAATTCACATGCCTTATGCTGCGCGAATTTATAGTTTTCTGTTTTTATCTCTTTCATTTCTATATCCCTCTGATTCTTCATTTTCCGGAAACAGCCTGACGCCTTTTCACTGCACGGCAATCCGCCCTTCCGCCAACATATTATACATGATATCCGAACCATCCGCAATCCTTTTCCGTACAATGAAACACGCCGGTGTGTGCGTCACCGGCGTGCTTCCTCATTTTTTCCCCCTTGCTCCCGCACGATATAGACCGGTCGATGCCGGTTTTCCATACAATCCCTTGCAAGATAGCTTCCCA
>JBJESY010000062.1:0-4675 GCA_051883035.1 Anaerovoracaceae bacterium
CCTACACAAGTAAGCAGGGGTCCAATGCGGCTTATGTCACGAAACTGCCGGAGAAAGACTGGATGCTTCTGCAGGTTTTCCCGATTCAGGTCACCAATGCCATGCTGAATGAATCCAACAAAATCGCCATGTATCTGGAACTGTGGCTGGTGCTGCTGTTTGTGGCATATATTCTGATTCTGATCATGGACAACCGGCGGCAGAAGGCCAGACTGGTCATGGAAAAGCAGGAGATGCGGGACATTGTGGACAGCACTTCGCAGCTGTTCAGCAGTTTTGTTCTTGCTGACCTGAAGAACGATGCCTATGAATATCTGAAAAGAGATATCAATGAGCCCCACGAAACGGATGACGATGACGATGACACCGGTACCGGGGAAGTGCTTCCACGGGAGGGATCCTACGCAGAATTCAGAGACTACTGGGATGCACGCACCGTGCAGGAAGATGCGAATGTACGGGAACAGTTTGCAATCTCTTCCATTCAGCAGAACCTGACGGAGGACACGCCGTTCCTTCAGTATGAATATCGAGTGCAGGAAGAGAATATTCGCTGGAAACAGATTTCCGTGTTGTGCCTGAAGCGGGAAAACGGCGTTCCCGTCTCGGTACTGATGGCGGTGCAGGATGTGACGGAACTGAAAGAAGCGGAAATGAAAAACCGCATGGCCATGGAGGAGGCTTACCGGGCGGCGAAAGCGGCCAACGAGGCCAAGACCATGTTCCTGTCCAATATGAGCCACGATATGCGCACGCCGATGAATGCAATCATCGGATTCTCGGCGCTCCTGGATCGGGACGCATCACAGCCGGATAAGGTACGGGAATACAACAGAAAAATTGCGGCGTCCGGCCGGCATCTTCTGAGTCTGATCAATGATGTGCTGGATATGTCCAAAATCGAAAGCGGGCAGAACACGCTGAATATGACAGAGTTTGATCTGAAGGAGATGGTGGAGGAACTGGAGTCCGTGATACAGCTTTCCGCTGCGGAAAAACACCAGTCGCTGGATGTCAGGGTCTGCGATGTGCATGGAGAGCGCTTTCTGGGTGACAGGCTGCGGCTGCGTCAGATTTTGTTAAATCTGCTGTCCAACGCGACAAAATATACGCCGGAAGGGGGAGAGATCCGGCTGGCTGTGGTCGGCCTGCCGGAAACCACCCGGGACTATGCCCATCTGCGATTCCAGGTGCAGGATAACGGCATCGGAATCAGCCCTGAATTTCTGGAACACATCTTTGAGCCGTTTACCCGGGAAAACAACACGACGGCCAGCGGCATCCTGGGCACCGGCCTGGGTATGGCCATTACGAAGAATCTGGTCGACCTGATGGGCGGAACCATTTCTGTGGAAAGCACGCCGGGTGCGGGAAGCACTTTCCGGGTGGAGCTGGAGCTGCGATATGCGGAACAGCCGGCGGCGGAGGCCGGGCACGATGAAGCCGGCGCGACGTCCGGACTGTCCGGGGCCTCCGGCGGCAACGAGGCAGCCGAAACTTCCGGGGCCTTTGCGGCCGATGGGACCTCCGGCGTCAACGGACTGGAAGGCCTGAAGGTGCTGGTTGCCGAAGACAATGACATCAACGCCGAGATTCTGGAGGAACTGCTCTCCTATGAGGGCGTATCCTGCGAGCGGACGGTAAACGGGCAGGAGGCAGTGGAACGTTTCCGACAAAATCCACCCGGTCGTTACGATGCCGTGCTGATGGACATTCAGATGCCGGTCATGAACGGGTATGAAGCCGCCCGGGCCATCCGGTCACTGGACCGGCCCGATGCGAAAACAATCCCGATCGTGGCCATGACCGCCAATGCCTTTGCGGATGATGTGCAGAATTCCATGGATGCGGGGATGAATGCCCATCTCTCGAAGCCAATCAATATGGCAATGGTTAAGGAGACTTTGGAGAAACTGATCTGTTCTGCGCGCAAGGACGGGGAAGAAAATATAGAATAGAAGAAAGACAATGATTCGGCCAAAACCTGTGGAGAAAGCCCGGCGTTTCGGATTTTGCTCCGAAAAAAAGGAGGTGCAGACAAAGATGAAACTTCTATTAAAAAATGCACAGATTGTCAATGTATTTACAGATAAACTGGAGGCTGCCAATGTCCTCATTGCCGATGAAATGATTGTCGGTGTGGGATCATACGGCGATGAAGATGCGGATTTTGTCAGAGATCTTTCCGGCAAAATCCTCTCTCCCGGGTTGATCGACGGGCATATCCATATTGAAAGCACGATGCTGACACCCCCTGAGCTGGCCAGAGTCTGCCTGCCATGCGGGACCACAGCCATCGTGGCAGACCCACATGAAATCGCCAATGTATGCGGACTTTCGGGTATCGCATATATGCTGGAGTCCAGCGAAAACCTGCCTCTTACGGTCTATATCATGCTGCCTTCCTGCGTGCCTTCGACACCGTTTGACGAGACCGGAGCCGTGCTGGAGGCAGAGAACCTTTCGGTTCTGTACGGCCATCCGAGAGTACTTGGGCTGGGTGAGATGATGAATTATCCCGGCGTGCTGGCGGGTTCGCCTTCCGTCATGAAAAAAATTTCAGAGGCACAGCGCTTTGGAAAGCTTGTGAACGGTCATGCACCTTTGCTCAGCGGCAGGCAGCTGGATCAATATATTGCGGCCGGAATCAGCGATGACCACGAATGCAGCACCATGGACGAAGCGCTGGAGCGCATTTCCAAAGGGCAGCATGTGATGATTCGCCAGGGAACGGCGGCCAGAAATCTGGAGGCCTTGCTGCCTTTGTTTGAGGAACCGTGGTCCAGAAGATGCATGCTGGTAACAGACGACCGCCATCCGGCAGATCTCATAAACGAAGGACATATCGACAACATCATTCGCATGGCAGTGAAAGCCGGAAAGTCGCCGCTGACTGCAATCCGGATGGCATCGCTGCAGACTGCCGAATCCTTCGGCATGAAAGCGACAGGCGCCATCGCACCGGGATATCTGGCGGATCTGCTTGTGCTGGACGATCTGGAAACACTGAAAATCCGCGATGTATACTGCCGCGGCAAACTGGTTGTTTCCGAGGGAAAAACACTTCCGTTTGAAACTGCGGAAATTCGCAGTGATATCCGAAAGACCGTGCGGAATTCCTTTTATCTGGAGGAACTTTCACCGGAAGATTTTCACATCCGCTGTGAAGACGGCGGTTCTGTGCGCTCCGAAGACGGCGGTTCTGCCTGCTGCGAAGACGGCGGTTCTGCCTGCTGCGGGAGCAGAAGATGCCGCGTCATAAAGCTCAGACCGGGACAGCTGCTTACGGATGAATGGATTGCGGAAGTGGACTTGGCGAAGGGAAACGGCGTTGATCTTGAGAGAGATATTCTGAAGCTGGCCGTGATCGAACGACATCTGAATACGGGACATAAAGGCCTCGGATACATATCGGGCATCGGGCTGAAAAAAGGCGCCATCGCTTCTTCCGTAGCCCATGATGCGCATAATCTCATCGTCATAGGTACCAATGATGCGGATATGGCTGCTGCAGCGAACCGCATTCGGACCTTGGGCGGAGGGAATGTTGCAGCAGCAGACGGTGAAATCATCGCCGAAATGCCTCTGCCGGAAGCAGGCCTTATGAGCGATCTTTCGGCCGCTGAAACTGCAGCGCAGAATGAAGCGGTAAGACAGGCTGTTCACAGACTGGGCGCTTCCGATGCGATAGAACCTTTTATGAACATGGCATTTCTCAGCCTTCCGGTCATACCATCTCTTAAGATGACGACACTGGGTCTTGTGGACGTGAACAGCCAGAAGCTTGTGCCGCTGTTTGCAGATGAAACACTTGTATTTCTGTGAAGTGTGATGTATTATATAATTGGGTGATTGTACATAATCGCCAAACGGCTTGAAAGATAAGAAGGAAAAGAAGGAGCAAAAAATGAGAAGGAAAGGGATTTGCCTGCTGCTGGTTTTCGTCATGGTGATCACACTGCTTGCGGGCTGCGGTGCAAACAGCACGAAAGAAAAGGATGAAGACGCGATTACGGTGTATTTGTGGACTACCGCAATGTATGAGAAATATGCACCTTACATTCAGTCCCAGCTGCCGGATATTGATATCCAGTTTGTGGTGGGAAACAATGATCTGGATTTCTATAAATTCATGAATGAGAACGGGCAGCTGCCGGATATCATCACCTGCTGCCGTTTTTCGCTGCATGACGCAGCGCCGCTGAAGGACAGTCTGATGGATCTGTCCACGACCTCGGAAGCCGGCTCCATCTATGATTCCTATCTCACCAGCTTTACCAATGAGGACGGCAGCATCAACTGGCTGCCGATGTGCGCTGATGTACATGGATTTATTACCAATCAGGCGCTGTTTGAAACGTACGATATTCCACTGCCGACCGATTACGAAAGCTTTGTGTCTGCATGTCAGGCTTTCGAGGAAAAAGGCATCCGGGGCTATGTGGCTGATTATGCCTATGACTATACCTGCATGGAAACCCTTCAGGGTCTGTCCATACCGGAGCTGACTTCCGCGGCAGGACGGAAATGGCGTACCGCCTATTCCGACCCTGCAAGTACGGATCTTGTCGGACTGGATGATACCGTCTGGCCGGCTGCTTTCGAACGGATGGAACAGTTTATCGAAGATGTGAATCTGACGCCTGATGTTCTGGAATATGGCTACGATATGCCG
>JBJESY010000063.1:0-4636 GCA_051883035.1 Anaerovoracaceae bacterium
CCGTCAGAAGCAAGAACGCCAAAAGGCCCAGAAAAGCACCTCCCAGTGCCGTACCTCCTACCGCATCTTTGTCACTTTTTGCACTGATGGAAGCGGTAGCAACCATAGGAACCAGTGCAAGAATGTTATAGGAAATATAAAGCAGTGCCGCCAGGAACCAGTTTGAAGCCATAGGACTGGGTTCCACCGTCTGGGCCACTTCGGTCGGTTTCAGGCTGAGAATGCTGACCATGAGACTGGTGATGACCACCACGCCGGACAGTACCGGCATGATATAGCGGAACACATGAGATACTCTCTCAAACTCACCCAGAACCGTAATGATCACAAGAAACGCAATCAGAAGTCCACCCAGGATCCGGTTCAGACCGAACTGCTGATAAAACAATGCGCCTCCGGCGGCTGTCATGGTCACCAGTACCGTAAACAGCATGACCGCCATGAAATAGCCGACGAAGCGAATCAGCTTCTGGTTTCCGCCGGGCACAATCACCCTGCCCATATCATTTGTTCCAAGCTTACGTGCGTTATAGCTTGCCATCATACCAAGCAGAATAAACAGCATGCCTACCAGCAATACACCGATTGGTGCATATTTTCCGAATACGCCGAAAAACTGCCATATTTCCCGCCCGGAAGCAAATCCTGCACCCATGATGGTTCCTACATACATCAGCGCCACATGAAAAAAATTCAGTTTCAAAGCGCCGGATTTCTTTCCGCCGCTGCGATTATTTTTCACTGGTCTTCAATGCCTCCTGTCTTACTTTTCTGTATTCTCCGAAACTAAAGAAGGCAAGACCAACCCAGATGATGGCAAATGCAGCCAGCTGCACACCGTCAAAGGGCTCCCGAAACAGAAAGATGCTGATAATCAGAGAAATCGTCGGTGAAATATATTCCGTAATTCCCAGTGCAAACAGATCAACTTTATTTGCCGCATTGGCAAAGAGCACCAGCGGAAATGCAGTAAACAGTCCGCAGAACATGAGCAGAAAAAATGTTCCGGGACCTGCCGCTGCAACAGCCCCATTTCCTGTCACTTCCAGACCGATGATCACCATCAGTGCAGGCGGCAGAAGAAAAATGGTCTCATAAAGAAGAGAAAGCAGCGGAGGCATGCTGAAGTTCTTTTTGATGGCGGCATAGACGGAAAAACTCAGTCCCAGCCCAAGAGCCACCGCAGGAATCTCCCGGAAATGAAGAATCACCACCAGAACACCTGCAGCAGCAAGCACCAGTGCCGTCACCTTGAATTTATCCAGTTTTTCCTTGAAAATCACCACACCGAACACACATACCAGCAGCGGCTCTATGTAATATCCGATGCATGTCTGAATGACCATGTTCGCGTTTACTGCCCAGATATAAATAGACCAGTTCAGCGTGATCAGCAGCCCTGCAATGAAATACCGGAGCTTCACACCTTTTTGTTTGAGATTCTTTCTGATTTCTTCCATGCCGTGTACCTTCACAGCCGCAAGAAAACAGACAGCTGCCACCAACACGATCCGGTAAAAAATGATTACCATGGAATCAATGGCCTGCAGCGTCTGCCAGTAAATCGGCATGATGCCCCACCAGACGGCACAGCCGATGGCAGACATCATGCCCTGTCTGTATTGATTGTTCATAGTATCCTTCTATACTCCATTGTCTTTTGTATCCGCACTTATTCTAAAAAAGTCCGCCGAAAAGTCCGCCTCGTCTGTTATTGTTATTGCAGAACAGGCAGTACACCACCAGCAATATGATCAGAAGCCAGATGATATTCCCGCCGTCATCGTCGCAGAAGTCCCGGTCGCATCTGTCACGATCGCGGTCACAGCAACACTTCTGAAAACATTTGTCTTTGCATTCCCTTTCACAGCATTCCAGACATCTCTGTTCGTCTCCCATACACGTACCTCCATATTTGTTTTCTTTATCATATGCAGGTACAGGCATGCCGGTTACGCCTCTTCTTCCTCCATCTGTGCCGCGATCAGATCACCAAAGGACATGATATATTCATCCAGCGGATACTCCTGGCACTCGCTGTAATCGTATGCATACTTTTCTCCCGTCAGACTTTCACTGCGGGCAAGAACAAGCGCATCTCTCACCGAAACCACTCTTTCTTTTCCCTTTGCGATGGAAGTGCAGTACACTTTACTTTCCACGGAATACCATCTGCGGAACCGGTCCAGCTCATCTGTCAGATTCGCCAGCAGACCCTCCTCGTCGCAGTTCCTGCAAAGACCCATCAGTGCAAACTTCACCCGTTCCATCACACCATAGGTTTCTGCTGCATCACCCGGCAGGAAATCGGTTATCTCCTCGAAATAGTTGTAAATCAAATCGGATAAGACGATCTTATCCACCTCTTCCAGCAGCTCTGCCAGTGCCTGTTCTTCAATCTCCTCTTCGCATTCCAGCAATTCCGCCAGATCTTCGAAATATTGAAAGTCAGCAGGTGAGTCGATATTCAGCATTTCATACAGTTTTTCCTTATCCATTGCTTTTCCCCCATATCACAATTATTGTTATAAATCCAGATTCTTAAATTTCAGAATCAGGTCGGACTTTTCCGTATCCAGAATATTCTGTATCATGTTCACGAAATTTTCGGAAAGGTCGCTGGCATAAAAGATATTTTCCCGGTCATTGTCCGCTGCCAGCATATCCCCGTCTTCCAGTACCTGCTTTACACGTTCCACGATTTCATAGGACGGGTTCACAATTCGAAGCTCCGGATAAAGCCGCAGGATATTCTTGCGGATCAGCGGATAATGGGTGCATCCCAAAACCAGGGTATCCAGCCGGTTTTCTTTCACGAATTCGTCCATATAATACCGGATGGTCAGATCCATGATCTCATTGTCGATGATTCCTTCCTCAATCAGCGGAACGAAGGCCGGTGTCGCCCTGGTAAAAACCGAAAGCCCGGGATGCATGGCTTCAATGGATTCTGTATAGACGCCGCTGGCAATGGTCACCTTCGTGGCAATGATACCAATGCGGCTTTCCGTTCCGCAGGTTTCCGCCACCTTTCTGGCGGCAGGACGGATGATGCCCAGAATCGGAATCTCCGGAAATCGTTCTCGAAGTTCCGGAAGACAGGTGGAACTGATGGTATTGCAGGCAATCACCATCATCTTCACGTTCTGCGATGCCAGGAAATCTGCAATCTGATTGGTATAGGCCTTAACCGTGGAAACTGCCTTGGAACCATAAGGCGTTCTGGCCGTATCCCCGAAGTAGATCACCCGTTCTTCCGGAAGCTGCCGGAACAGGTTCGGAATGCACGTAAGTCCCCCAAGGCCGGAGTCAAACACGCCGATCGGTCTGTTATCCATATATGTTAAATTCCTTTCGTCATTTCTTTGTAAAATCCGTTATTTTATGGTATACTACATAACAGTATCCATCAAGTATGATATTTTACCATAAAAAATGATTTTAATCTACTGCTCAGGAGGTAAAAATGGGGGATAAAAATTTAAAACAGAGAAAAGACATCGAACAGAAATATAAGTGGGATATCGAGGCCATGTATCCAGAGGAAACCAAGTGGGAAAAGGATCTGGAAGAATGCCAGCAGGAGGCAGAAAGATTCGCTGCATTCCAGGGCCGTCTCACAGAATCTGCACGAACCCTTGCGGATGCGCTGCAGCTTCGCGATGCCATCTGGCTGAAGCTGGAGCACGCTTTTGTCTATGCCCATATGAAAAAAGACGAAGATAACCGGGAATCGAAATACCAGGCCATGGATGATAAGTGCAATTCAGTGATTGCAAAAGTCAGCGCTGCCATGTCCTTCTTCACGCCGGAACTGCTGGAAGCGCCGGAAGAGCGGATTTTGTCGTATATCGAAGAGGAACCGGATCTGAAAACCTATGAATTTATGCTAAAGGATGCCCTGCGGGAAAAAGCCCATATCCTGACCGCCGCGGAAGAAAACATTCTGGCGCAGATGAGCGAAGTCACCGGAGCCACCAATGACGTCTTCACCATGCTGAATAATGCGGATATGACCTTCGGAACCGTGACCGATGAAGACGGCGACCCGGTTTCCCTGACCCACGGCAATTATATTACTTTCATGGAAAGCCATGACCGTAAGATCCGCAAATCTGCTTTTACCAACATGTATGAAGCGTATAAGGCACTGATCAATACCCTTGCCACCAACTACAATTACAATGTAAAAACGGATGTGGTTACTGCACGGATCCGGAAATACAGTTCCGCCCGTCAGGCGGCTCTGTCCGGCGGTAATATTCCGGAAGAGGTCTACGACAATCTGATTTCCGTGGTGCATGAATACCTGCCGGTTCTTCACCGCTATATCGAGCTTCGCAAACGGGTTCTCGGCGTGGATGAACTGAAAATGTATGACGTATATGTTCCTCTGGTGAAACTGCCGAAGAAAGAGATTCCATATGAAGAGGCGGTTGAAATCATGAAAGCCGGTCTGGCGCCTCTCGGGGAGGAATATGTATCTCAGCTGCAGAAAGGTGTGGATGAGCGCTGGCTGGATGTCTACGAAAATCAGGGAAAGACATCCGGTGCATACAGCTTCGGCTCCTACGACAGCAAACCTTATGTGCTGCTGAACTACAGTAATTCGCTGAAGGACGTCTTCACCATCGTG
>JBJESY010000064.1:0-1500 GCA_051883035.1 Anaerovoracaceae bacterium
AGCACATACCAGTTGGCATAGGCCGCCTGTTGCTCCAGATTCACCTGGTGGTGTTCCTCGTTATCCAGTGCCAGAACCGGCACCGGGTAAGGCGCTTCATTATATTTGTATGCTCCGTTTTCAAAGGCAAGCTGCTCTCCCAGCATGGTTCCATCGATGTCAATGACCGCATCAATGTCCTCACGGTCGCGTCCCAGCTGAACACTGGCTGCGCCGCCCAGGGAATGACCCATGAGACCAATCTGCTCCGGATCCGCATTTGCAAGGATCGTGCAAACGTCAGAAGGAACAGCACCATCTTCCAGACTGTCCAGCACGAAACCCATGTCCGCCGTGCGAATGTCCAGCCACTTATGGGAAAGCTCCATCACTTCTTCCGGTGCTGCTTCGTCTGAATCGACACGCATCACTTCGTTCAAAAATTCAGGGTTTACAGTAATCAGTTTTCCGTCGCTATCCTTGGTAAAAAACGAATGGTACGGATGATCCATGCTGACCACCACATAGCCATGACTTGCCAGTTCCATATAAGTGGAAGTATTGCTCTGATAGTACCCAAATGCCCCATGAGAAAATAATACCAGAGGAAACTGCTCCGCGCCAGTGTTTTCTGTATCCGGATAGTAGAAATATACCGGCACCTCCCGAAATGAGCCATCTGATTCGAATGTCTCTATGCGGCTTTCGTCCACCAGAATGGCAGAGGCCTGTTTCACTTCATACTCTCCCGTGGTCGGTAGTCCCGCATATCCGGTGAACAGGAAAGCGGGCATCAGTGAAATCCCGAGGACCAAAATCCCCATGCACGTGCTCACTGCAGCGCCTGATTTTGATTTTGGGCCGAGGGCTTTTTTTCTTTTCAAGAGCCAGAAAACCAGAGATACTGCCAGCCTGAGAAATAAAACCAGCAGACAGATTTTGAACCGAAAACTGATTCCGCCTTCTGAAAGCAGAACCACGAGAAGAAAGACCGCTGTCTCCACAGCCCGCACAGCAGTACTATTCCGCAGCCAGTCGCCCTTTCTTCCCTGCTTCTTCAGCGTCCAGATCAGCAAACCTAATTCCATCACAGCAAAAATTCCGAATAAAACAAATCCCATGTATGTCACCTTTCCTTTCCAAAGTATTGATAAGATAACTATACACGGGATTTTCTTTTTCTCAATATCTCAGCCGGTAAGATGCGTTTTTTCAACGTAAGATGCTATTCGTTCATCTGTGAAAGATAGGAATAGAGAATCAATACAACCTCCGCTGCCGACATGACAATGGCCATGAGAAGCGTCAGCAGAAGCGATTCTGTCTTCGCATAAACAAGAATACATAAAACCAGCGCGACCGGAATCAAACATAATGCGGTTACCATTCCCAGTTTGCTCTTGCGTTCTTTTTTATTTTTCCCCTTTTCCGAAGCTTTCTGTTCTGTAGGCATGTTTCCCCTCCTGATTTTTTCCTTCATACATGTGCAGCATTTTCTGTCTGCAGAACTATCTTAACACC
>JBJESY010000064.1:1600-4624 GCA_051883035.1 Anaerovoracaceae bacterium
ATTTTTTCCTTCATACATGTGCAGCATTTTCTGTCTGCAGAACTATCTTAACACCTGACGGAGAGTTAATCAACCATATAATAATAATATTTCTTGAAATTTTCTGTCCAATAGCTTGATATTGCATTGCAAAACGCATATAATATAAGTGCAATAGCATGGAAAGGAGTTGTTATTTATGGCTACCACAACAAACTTCAGCGTACGCATGGATAGCGATATCAAGAAACAGTGTGAAGCACTTTATAATGAGTTGGGGCTTAGTCTGACCACGGCAATCAATGTTTTTTTACGCCAGTCACTCCGAGCAGGCGGTTTTCCGTTTGATGTTCGTGTCGATCAGCCGAACAAAGAAACCATTGCTGCAATGTTTGAGGCAGAACGGCTTGCACGTGATCCTTCTGTAAAGCGCTATTCTGATGTAGAAGAAGCATTGAGGGCTTTAAAAGAATGAACCACCTTGATATCATCTGGACAACCCAGTTCAAAAAAGATTACAAACAGGCAATGAAGCGGAATCTTGATATCCACCTTCTGGATGATATTATTCGCAAGCTCGCCTGCGGCGAATCTCTTCCAGAAAAGAACCATGACCACGCTCTGACTGGAAACTGGACCGGACATCGTGAATGTCACATCACACCGGACTGGCTTCTGGTTTACCGTATTGAAAATGATCTTTTGGTTCTGACACTGGCAAGAACCGGAACCCATAGCGATCTGTTTGGAAAATAATCGAGCGTACACGTTCTATTCGTGTACGCTTTTATCGTTTCAAATTCCCGAAGGTCGGGATGAAAGTCATAGTTCCTTTTCATAGCATAAAAAATCCTGTTCAAACAGCCGGCATTCCCCAACCACCTGGAAATCCATATGGGCGTAGGAGCGGATCGCCTTCTCATTTTCACGGTTCACAAGGAAATGCACGCTTTTGAAGCCTCTGTTTCGCAAAATCTCCATAGCGTGCTGCAGCATCTGCCGGGCAATTCCCCGATTCTGCATTCTTTTCCCCACAGCAAGACGCGAAAGACTGACAGATGGCTGCAAATCTTTCGACCAGCAGGACAGCGCTTCAATTTCCTCTTCCCGGTCGATGGAAATGGCAGCCAGGATTTCGCTTCTTTCATTTTTCAGTATGAACAGATCACCTCTGGACAGGTCTCCCTCAATTTCTTCCATGGACGGGTAGAATTCATTCCATGGGCAGCATGCACTTCCCACCTGAGAATGGTACAGCTGCAGGATTTCTTCTTTCTCCCTCGGTTCCGCAGGCAGGAATCGGGTTTGATCCTGATGTCTTGCTTTCTTTCGGTCGCAGGCAAGAATCGCATAATAGGCTGCATCACAGATTCCCTGATTGTTCCAGTCAGACTGTCGTAAGGTGCCTTCATAACGCAGACCGCATTTGCGCATAACTGCGCCGGAATAGGGATTCCTTGGGTCATGTCTGGATTCCACCCGGTTTACGCCCACCTCGTCGAACAGAAAGTCCACAATGGCCTGCAATGCTTCCGAAGTAATGCCCTGATGCCACCACTTTGTTCCGATACAGTAACCGATATGTGCCATCCGGATTTTATCATCAATGCGATTATTCACTCCGATACTGCCGATGGGCTCATCGGTTCCATCCTTCAGGACGATGGCCCACTGGTAGTAATCCGGCTGATTGTAATTTTCACACCAGATTTTCAATGTATTCTCTGTTTCCTGCACATTTTTATGGGCAGGCCAGGTCAGATATTTCGTAACCTCGTCATCCGAAGCCCAGTTCTGAAACATGGCAGGAGCATCCTCCACTTTGAATCTACGCAGGATCAGTCGTTGTGTTTCTAATGTTTTCGTTCCTTTCTGTTCCATTTTTCTCCTTTTATGATTTCATCCGATGCAAAAGCCGCATCTTCGCTTCTCTGATTTTCGCTGTATGCTTGCTGGTCATGATTACGCCGACGACCTGCATATCAACCTTGTCTTATTGCCACGTTTGAAAATCGTTCCGTATAAATCGTTGTTCATGTTCATCCTTGTTCCCGGTTCTTTTCAATCATCGCACAGAATTTCTTCTCACTGAGGATCTCATTGGTCACATATTCTCTGTTATAGAGAAGCGCATAGTTTGTCCATGCCGCCGGCGCCGCCTGGGCCTTTTCCCTGCTGTCGATCTTGATACTTTTGAACGGGATCCCTTCCTTCGCAGCACATTCCTCAATCAGCGGTACATATTTGGCAGTGAAAGGACATCCCGCAGTATAGTACAGCACATACCCATCCTCTGAGATGCACGGATGCTTTACTTGTTCCTTAAATTTCGGAACCGTCACGTCTTCAGAAAACGGCAGGTAGAGCAGCGTGAAATAAGGCTCTGCTGCATCCGCTACCTGAAATCCCCGCTTCGAAAGGAATTTCGGGTCGGACAGAAATGCCATTTTCTTCGGCGAAGAAATAACCGTAAGTCCTTTTTTCCCCTTAGCCTTCGCATCTTCAACGCATGCCTCCAGCAGCTCGCATCCATATCCATGGCCTTTCAGCGATCCGGACACCCAGAAGCAGTTGATATGCATGAATCCGTCTGCATCAATCGGTACCCATGCATACTCGGCCGGGATATACTCAATGAAACACTTACCGCGCTGCACGGATTTCAGGAATACCAGCCCCTCATCCAGCCGATCAGAGAGCCAGGCTTTTTTCGAAAGCACCTGCGGATCTTTGCTTCCGGAGATAGCGCAGCAGATGTGTTCCTGTTCCAGATTTTCGTGTGTCAGTTTCGCCATTTCCATGTTATATTTCCCCCTGTTTCTCAGTAATTTTACGGGCAAGCGCCTCCATGTCCTTCCGGATCAGCGGTGCCATGCTGTCTTTGTATTTTGAAAGATCCATTTCGTCCATTCTTCGCAAAATCCGTTCGCCCAGGTTTGGTTTACAGATAACGACCTTATGAAGTGCTGCCAGGCATTGCCGTACAGCGGTCGGTTTCTCATCGTCCAGCATGCGGAGGAGAATGTCCAGATCCGCATCCAGTCT
>JBJESY010000065.1:0-4596 GCA_051883035.1 Anaerovoracaceae bacterium
CCCTGGAGCCGCAGGGAGAGGACAGCTGGAAAGACGGTTACTGCGGAATCCGGGAGCCGGTGCGGGAAACGTCGGTGGAAATCCGGCCGGAGGAGATTGACCTGGTCATCTGTCCGTGCACCGTGTTCGACGAAGCAGGCGGCCGCATGGGCATGGGTGCCGGGTTTTACGACCGTTACCTGCCGCTCTGCACCAATGCTCACATCGTCGCTGTGGCCTTCGAAGCGCAGAAAGCAGACTGCCTGCCCATGGAGCCATGGGACCGGCCCATGGAGCTGGTGTTCACGGAGAAGGCTGTTTACTGTGCAACGCGAAAATGACGCAAAACAGGAATAATTTGTTCGATTTGCGTAATCAATGCTCGAGGTACGGCTGAAAATGAAGATAATATGCTTCACAGTGCGAGCAAGCATTATTCAAAAATGGAATATTATTAAAATTATAACAAATTTAGTTATGGTAATAATATGCGAAAAGAAAGTAATTTGGAATTAAGTGTAATATAATTCAATAAAATGGATATGCCTAGATGATCTATGTGACGCATCGAGAAACGAAAGTGACTGTTTTGCGTCATTTTTTGTTTGCAGAAAAAATACGGACATGCGCGCAAGGAATCTCTTAATTCACAAAAATAAAAACATGTAAATATCTGTTAAAAAATAAGTCGAAACATGCGGAACTTTTGTCTAAATAAAAAGGCCTGGAAGCAGCGCAGACTGCATCCGGAGCAGAACGAAGCAAGAGAAAAGAGAGGACAGAAACATGAAAAAGTTTTTTGCTGTTTTGATGTGCCTGATCATGGTGGTGGTGTTCATGCCGACCATGGCCTGGGCAGAAGGAGAAACGGAAGATTTGTATTGCGGGAGCAGTACAGACATTGCGACATGGGGAGGTGTTGGAAACTATGTGGATTTGACGAACACTGGGGACCATATGTACATTTATCAGCTATCCGAAGTCTTGAATGTTAATGATGATACTCCAGTACACGCTTTTGCAGCAGAATCTGCAGATAAGTTTTTCTTCACGGACAGTAATGATGTGAAATTGGAGAATGTGCCTTTCAATTTGACAAAAGAAGAGGACACTGAATTCTGGAAAATCACATATCAGGGTAGTACGGAACCTGCAATTTATAATATGTATTGTTATGACTCCGAAAATATGGTTCACGGTACTCTGGTAATCAATACAGGCGTAGATACTCCCGGCGAAGGAGATGAACCTGATGAACCATCTTTTCAGATTCCGTTCATTGATAACGAATGCATATATCTGCTTTCAGATGACACGTATGTGAAACAGAAAGGCAATAACGTCTTCACAGAAACAAATGAATCGGTTACTGTATATATTGGATTTCATGCAATAGAGGGTTTGAATGATCCATCAGTCGGTTTGTTTGAGTATGATGAGGATTGGAATTTGAAGCCACTGGAAAGTACAGCCGTTTCGACTGGAGCAACAATAACGACAGAAGTAAATGGAGAAAACATGTATTTCTGTCCGGTCACGGTTTCGAAAAACGTCGGCTTTTTGCGTGCAGTTGCAGGGATGCAGTATTCCGTTGAAGGGAAAACTTATGTGACAGAGGGTAACGTCGACGTTGCCTTCTGTGGGGAGGAATATATTCCAAAAACAGGATATGGGAACAATACCGGCGATATGAGATTCTACGACGCACTGTGGGTAAATGAAGATGAAAGCGTTTTGCTTCAGGATGAACTTACAGTAAAGGAAATAAACCTGTCCAATGCACCGGATGAGGAGACTATAAGTGGATCTTTCTGGGTTATGCATCCCGCTGGAACGCTGGAAGTAAAACAGGTATCGGCAAGGTACCAGGGAGCGAGCGGAGATGACGCACCAGATCCATGGAAGGTTGTTGAACAGAATAATTTACTGACTGTGAAATCAACGGATTACTCAATAACAGAAAATGATACAGTTTATTCTGTTTCAAGAGTAACATTGAATGAATATATCGGATATGAAGACCTTGAAATGACTGTTGGCGTTAACAATTCGGATAAGGTTGGGACACTTTTGCTGACTATGGGACTGAATGTCAGTGTGAGCAGTTCTGGAGATATAATAGATGATACACCGACCGGAGAAGTATTCGATGGATTAAGAGTAACACAAGTTACAGATGAGCTTATCCGTGTGCTTTATAAGCTGGGAGGATATGAGGCACCAGAGGCTGATTTTGAAGTAAATAATAATAATAGGGTTGCCTATGTATCAAATCTGGGTTCTGTGACCTATGGAGACAGTGCAGGTCGGTGTGGCGGCAAGGTGGAACTGAGTATCGAACTGCCGAAAGGATATTATCTTGCGTCAATAACCGGAGCAAATGGAGAAGAACTGTCATATAAAGTGCGTCTGAACTACTACTATGACATACTGAAGGATGGAGTAAAAGTAGAAAACAGTCTGTTACCGGATATTGGCTGGTACGGAATGATCGGGACAGGTATTTTTAATGGAGAAGAAAAAATTGGTGAAGTATTCGCACTTCCTGCCGAGCAGTGTCTGGGATACAGCGGATATGATGTGGCTCCGTTTACTCCAGGTGATGAGGATGTAACAGCATTTGTCGAATTCTGTGAAGAACATGGCTATACAGCAGAACTGGTGTACAGCAATAATAACTATGAGATCGAGTTGCCGGCATCCGGTCTGGCTGCAGTGAAACTCAATCTAAAGAAGATAGAAGCAGAAAACACGATTACTTCTGCACAGAACAAGGCTATCACTGCGACAACAACGTCCTTCGATGACGAGCAGATGCAGACGGTAACGGAAAAAGTACAGAACTATTACAGCTGTAATGCGACGGTTGAAAAGATTTATGATATGAGTTTGGCGGAGGAAGACAGCCTGAATGAATTGGTTGATGTTATTATCCCAATTACCGGACTAAGCAGCGAAGTATCAGCAGATTATCAGGTAGTATGGTTTAACGGTGATACTCCGGTTCCAATGGAAACTTCTTATACAGACGATGCCGTCGTCTTTACCACCGGCCATTTCTCCAAATACGCTCTGGTTAAGGAGAAAACAGACACCCCAACCATTCCGGGCGGAAGCTTCGGCGGAGGTACGACAACGGATACGGTGACAAACAACCCGGCGGATAAGACAACCACAGCGGATATCAAGACGACTATCGAAACGGGAGCAGGTGCAGGCAGTGAAGCGGGAACCACCACAGTGAAAGCGTCTGTGGATCAGGCAACCGGCGACAAGATTGTGGAAAAGGCGGTTGCTAACCAGTCGAAAGAAGTGGTTATTGACGCGACAGCTGGCCAGAGTGCGTCCGCGGCGGATGACCAGAGTGCTGCTACAGCGGCAGAGGTTGGCATTCCGGCTGCGATGCTGGAAGCCATCGCCGAAAAGACCAGCGCAGATGTGACAGTGAAAACAGACGTGGCAGAGGTGACGCTGGATTATCAGGCAGTCTGTGCTGCTGCACAGCAGATTGCAGGCGACACGGTATATCTGATCGTGGAGAGGGTAAAGGATACAGATGAAGAGGTGCAGTTCGAACTGAAGCTGGTATGCTCTGACGGAAGTACGATTTCTGATTTCGGAGGCGGAAATGCAGTGGTGACCGTTGCCGTTCCGAAGGAACTGGCAGAGAAAAACCTTGTCTGTATGTACATGGATGTCCGCGGCTGGATGAGCAGAGTGGAAGGAAGCAAAAATGCAGACGGAACCTATACCTTTACCACGACGCATTTTTCCACGTATGTCCTGATGAGCGCGGAAGATGCGGTTAACGCACTGGATGCACAAAAAGAAGAGATCCGGAATGTGAAGATCGCGCTGCGCTCCAGGCAGGTAAAGATGAAGTCCGGCAAGAAGGCAGTGAAGCTGACCTGGACTTCGGACAGTGACATCGCCCTGGACGGCGTAGAAGTATATCGTTCCACGAAACGGTACAGCGGCTATGGAAAGAAACCGATTTTCATTTCCGTCGGCGAAGCCTACTACAACACCTCGGTGAAGGCCGGAACCCGGTATTACTATAAAGTAAGGGGCTTCGTGGAAGTGGAAGGCGAGAAGCTTTATACAGACTTGTCGGCCAAAGCATGGCGAAAAGTGCAGTAACGCCTCAGAAAAATGCATGAATTTCTGAAAGAGAACATGTAATTCTGAAAGTGAACATGAAATACTGAAAGTGAATCATAAATCAGAGAATGGTCCGGAAACGAAATTTTACGTCCCCGGACCATTTCTTTTGTTGACAAGCCATGGACCCTCACGGTAGAATAAAAGTGGATTTGGGCGAATCTGCGGGGAAAAATACCAGAAAGAAAACAAGTGGAAAATGAACGAAGAACGGATGAAAGAAATCGTTGAGGCTGCCCGTGGGGGCGACAAGAGCGCATTTACCCGGCTGTATCAGGAAACCTATAACCGGGTATATTTTTATGCTTTCAAGCTGTTTGGCAATCAGGAAGACGCCGCAGATGTGGTGCAGGATGTGTTTGTCAAAGTATTTACCGGTATCGGTGAACTGAAAAGTACGGAGGCATTTACCAGCTGGCTTTACAGGATCACGGTCAACGAATGTAAAAATAAAGT
>JBJESY010000066.1:0-4575 GCA_051883035.1 Anaerovoracaceae bacterium
TGATACTGGTTGTTATGAGCGGAAATTTCACTCAGCGGGGCGAGATGGCCATAGAGGATAAGTGGACCCGGGCAGCATGTGCGGTCCGAAACGGCGCAGATCTGGTGGTGGAGCTTCCGACGGTGTCTGCGGTCAGCAGTGCCGGCAATTTCGCACGGGCCGGGGTGAATATTCTCCAAAATCTGGGCGCAAACTGTATTTCCTTCGGCAGCGAGTCGGGGGATCTTTCAGCGCTTCTTGCGATAAAGGACAAGCTGCAGGCTTCGAAAGAGGAAATGGAGCAGAGAATGCTCCCCCTGGTGAAGGAGGGCTTTTCCTGGCCAAGGGCACGGCAGCAGGTCATGAATGGTATTCTGAACGAAGAGGAACAGGACATGCTCCAGGGCCCCAATCACATCCTGGCCCTGGAGTATCTGAAATATATGGACAAGGCGAAACCGGTTACCGTAAAACGGCAGGGGGCGGGTTACCATGATCCGAAACCATCAGGAAGGTTTGCTTCGGCCACTGCCATCCGGCAGATGGCAGCCAGCGAACTTGATGTATCAGGCTGGGTCCCGGATGACTTGCAGGTCAGCGGGAAAACACTGAAAAACAGAAAAGAAGTGTACTTCCGTATGGTAGCTCAGAAGATTCTTACCACGCCTGCGGACATACTGGATCTGGCAGAAGCCGGCGGGGAAGGCCTTGGAAACAAGGCACGAAATGAAATCCGCAGTTGCCAGTGCATGGAGGATCTCTACGAAATACTGAAATCCAAGCGATACACCAGGACGAGAATTCAGCGGTTTGCCGCCCAGATTTTGCTGGGAATTACGAAAGAAGACATAAATGCAGGCAGAGATTACGTCCGGGTGCTGGCTCTGAACGAGAGGGGAAGCCGGTATCTGAAGGCTGTGAAGAAGGCCGGAATCTGCGGGATTCCTGTGATTACCAATGTGAACCGGGATCTGGAAAAGGCACCGGAAATCGTAGATCTTCTCCGAAAGGATATGCTGGCTGCAGACCTTTATAATCTTGCGTCAGGAAGAAACATGTATGAACACTGTGACATGGTGGAAAGGGTACGGTTTTTTAAGGAAAATACTTGAAATGTGGAATACAGAAGTGTATAATATCTAAGGCTAAGTTATCGTTATTTAATTTTAACGGAGGATATGAAATACATGAAAGTTTTAGTAATCAATTGCGGCAGCTCTTCATTAAAATATCAGGTTCTGGATATGACCAATGAAGTATTACTGGCAAAGGGCCTGGTTGAAAGAATCGGCATGGAAGGCTCTGTTATCACACATGAAAAGATCGGCATGGACAAGTTCAAGCTGGTGACTCCGATGGAAGACCATAAGGACGCCATCGCACAGGTTCTGATGGCAATTCAGGATAAGGATCACGGCGTGGTTGCTTCCATGGATGAAATCGGTGCAGTTGGTCACAGAGTTGTGCATGCAGGTGAAAAGTATGCAGATTCCGTTCTGATCACCGAAGAAGTCATCAAGGCACTGGAAGAGTGCGTGGAACTGGCTCCGCTGCATAACCCGCCTAACCTGCTGGGTATCGCAGCCTGCAAGGAACTGATGCCGAATACGCCGATGGTTGGTGTGTTTGACACTGCATTCCATCAGACCATGCCTGCAGAATCCTATATCTATGCGCTGCCATATGAATATTATACCAAGTACGGTGTAAGAAGATACGGCTTCCACGGAACCTCCCACAAGTATGTTTCCCAGAGAGCCGCTGACATTCTGAACGTAAACATCAACGATCTGAAGATCATTACCTGCCACCTGGGCAACGGTGCATCCGTTTCCGCAATCAAGGGCGGCAAGTGTATCGATACTTCCATGGGCTTCACTCCGCTGGAAGGTCTGGTAATGGGTACCCGTTCCGGAGATATCGACCCTGCTATCGTAAACTTCATCGCCAAGAAGGAAGGCCTGTCCCAGGCAGAAATGGACAATATTATGAACAAGAAGTCCGGTGTTCTGGGTATTTCCGGCGTTTCCTCCGACTTCAGAGACATCGAAGCTGCAGTGGAAGACGGCAATGAAAGAGCAGATCTGGCACTGAGAGTCTTTGCACATAAGGTAAGATTCTACATTGGTGCATACATCGCTGAAATGAACGGCGTAGATGCTATCGTATTCACTGCCGGCGTAGGCGAAAACGATGCATCCATGAGAGAAATCATCTGCCACGAACTGGGTAACCTGGGCATCAAGCTGGATCCTGTAAAGAATAAGGTAAGAGGTAAGGAAACTGTTATTTCCACCGATGATGCAAGAGTAAAGCTGCTCCTGATCCCGACCAACGAAGAGCTGATGATCGCAAGAGACACTCTGAACATTGTAAGCAAATTAAAATAACTGTTGACAAATCCGGTCACCAAGTGTATAATGAAGTGGTTGACGGTGTTGACATATTTTGTATGCAATGAAATACAGAAAATGACGCACAAGGAGGTGTTAAAATATGGCAGTACCTAAGAGAAAAACTTCTAAGGCTAGAAGAGACAAGAGAAGATCCGCTAACATGAAGATGACCGCACCGGGCTTATCCATTTGCCCACAGTGTCACGAACCGAAACTTCCGCACAGAGTTTGCCCGAACTGCAACTACTATGACGGTAAGGAAGTAGTGGCTGAAGCTTAATTTTCAGAAATATATTAGTTGATCAACTTTTGAACGGCAGAATGTACAGTCTGCCGTTCTTTGTCGTTTTTGAACCTCAATCTGTCAGGCGTTTTTCACCGTTATTCCACCAGCCCGAACTTTTTCAGTGTGTCATAGAGAAAGTACTGGGTCTTATTGGTCGGCGGGCAGAGCGGGAGCCGGTATTCCATTTCACACAGGCCCATCATGCTGAGAGCGGCTTTCAGAGGAACCGGATTGACTTCAGTGAAAATTGCATCGATCAGCGGTTTCATCGCAATCTGTTCGGCAGCAGCACCGGCAGTATCTCCGGACAGCCAGCTGCGGATCATAGAAGAGAACCGCCCCGGAATCAGGTTGGATACCGTGGATATGCAGCCGGATCCGCCCAGGGACAGGAACGGTACGGCTAAGTCGTCATTTCCGGCATAGATCTGAAAATCATCGCTGATGTACTGTGCCATGGCGCAGACCTGACTCATGTTTCCGCTGGCTTCCTTGATCCCGGCGATACTCGGGTGCCGGCTCAGGACTTCCACCACCGACGGAGAAATATTGACACCGGTTCTGGAAGGGACAGAATAAAGAATCATTGGAATGCTTACACTGTCTGCGATTTTTTCGTAATGGGCGATCATGCCGCTTTCCGTACATTTATTGTAATATGGAGTGACCACCAGAATCCCGTCGGCACCGGCGGCTTCGATCTCTCGGGACAGATCCAACGTGAAGCGAGTGTTGTTGCTTCCGGTACCTGCCAGTACGGGAACACGCCCCTTTACCAGATCTGCCACAAACCGGGTTAGCTGAACTCGTTCTTTTCCGGATAAAGTCGATGCTTCTCCTGTGGTTCCACAGACCACCAGTGCATCCACACCCTCTTTGATCTGCCATTCTACCAGCTTTCCCAGTGTCACGTAGTCGATTTTTCCGCCCCGGAAGGGAGTCACCAGTGCGGTTGCTGTACCAGTAAAAATAGCCATCGTTTCACCACCTTTCAAATTATTATATTCCGATGAGTGGATTTTGTTGAAAAACCAATGGAAAAGTGGTACAATAAATTGTTAAAGATACGAAGAATATGAACGAGAGGAGCTAGAAAAGAGATGTCAGAGAAATTAAGAGTAGGTATTCTGGGCGGAACCGGTATGGTAGGTCAGAGATTCATTTCGTTGCTTGCGGATCACCCATGGTTTGAGGTCGTGACCATTGCGGCCAGTGCCAGAAGTGAAGGGCAGACCTATGAGGAAGCGGTTGCAGGCAGATGGAAGATGGATACACCGATTCCGGAAGCGGTAAAGGGCATCCGTGTTATGAACGTCAATGATGTAGAGAAGGTTGCCGCAACCGTTGACTTCGTTTTCAGCGCCGTAGATATGACGAAAGAAGAAATCAAAGCCATCGAAGAAGCTTATGCAAAGACGGAAACTCCGGTGGTATCCAATAACAGTGCACATCGCTGGACACCGGACGTGCCGATGGTGATTCCTGAAATCAATCCGGAGCATTTCCAGGTCATCGAAGCACAGAAGAAGCGTCTGGGCACCACCCGCGGCTTTATCGCTGTGAAGCCGAACTGTTCCATCCAGAGCTATGTGCCTGCATTGAATGCATGGAAGGAATTCGAACCGTACGAGTGCGTAATCACTACATATCAGGCGAGTTCCGGCGCAGGCAAGGACTTCAAGGCATGGCCGGAAATGGTGGAGAATATTATCCCATACATCGGCGGAGAAGAAGAAAAGAGTGAACAGGAACCGCTGCGGATCTGGGGTCATGTGGATGAAGAAGCCGGTGTAATCGTGAAGGCGGAAGAGCCGGTCATCACCTGCCAGTGCCTCCGTGTGCCGGTACTGAACGGTCATACTGCAGCCGCTTTCGTGAAGTTCAGAAAGAAACCGACGAAGGAGCAGCTCATCG
>JBJESY010000067.1:0-4568 GCA_051883035.1 Anaerovoracaceae bacterium
CATGAGATTCATATCACGGCGGATTATCCACTCTGCGTCGGCAGACCGGAGCTGCAGGGCATCGAGTTCATCGAACAGTATCTCAGCTGCGGGGAGGCGGAAAATCTATTTTTATGTTCTTTTGATCCGGATTGTGTGCACGGTCTTCTTACCGCACTGACACCGGGGTATAATGAGATTCCCATGAATCTGTTCGAACCGGTGTTTCTGACCGCTCTTGGTCTGGTGCTGACCGATGGTGACCCGGAGAGTCTGCATCTGACGAATGAAAATCTGCGTACCCTGTACAGGATCTTCAGCGGAAGAAACCGCGATGAGACAGAGCGGATTCTCCGAAATGCTCTGTTAGGGCTGAAAGAGGCGTGTTCCGTACCGAAGCTGGCGCTGGAATACGGCAGCCTGTGCATACCGTTTCTGTCTTCCAATGTGCAGAATGGAGTTTCTTATCACAGTCTTGACAAAATATTTTTGAAAATGCCTTGACTTTCCCCCTGGTGGAAGGTATAGAATCATGCCACAGGAGGTAAGAGATATGCTGGAAATCAGGAATTTAACGAAAACCTATAAAGGGGGAAAGCGGGCGGTTGACAATCTGAGCCTGCAGGTGGAGGCCGGAGATATCTGCGGCTTCATCGGACACAACGGAGCGGGAAAGACCACCGCCATTAAATGTATCGTGGGGATTCACGATTTTGATCAGGGAGAGATCAAGGTGGACGGTGTTTCGGTCCGTGCAAACCCGATGTACTGTAAATCGGTGCTGGCGTATGTGCCTGACAATCCGGATCTGTATGAGTATCTGACGGGAATTCAGTATCTGAATTTCATGGCGGATATTTTCGGAATTCCGGAAGATGTGCGGCAGAATAGAATTGAAAAAGAGGCTTCGGATCTGGGATTGCTGGCAGCGCTGGGCGATCTGATTTCATCCTATTCTCATGGTATGAAACAGAAGCTGGCGCTGATCGGTGCGCTGATTCATAAACCGAAGCTGCTTATCCTGGATGAACCTTTCGTGGGGCTGGATCCTGCCGCTTCCCTGATGCTGAAACAGAAAATGCATGAACTGTGTGCAAGCGGGTCTGCTGTATTCTTTTCCACCCATGTGCTGGATGTGGCGGAAAAGCTCTGCAATAAAGTGGTGATCATTAAAAACGGACAGCTGGTAGCAGCCGGAGATACCGGAGAACTGATCGGTGGCGCATCCCTGGAATCTGTATTCATGGAGGTGGCCTGTGATGCTGAAGCAGATTCGATATCTTAGCCGGATTCAGCTGTGTAATCTGCTGGGGCTGAATGAGATCCGCCATACGAAGGTAAAAAGCAGAAGGATGCGTTATCTGGGGCTGGCGCTGGCATGGCTGGTGGTGGGGGGAATGATGTGCGCATATATTGTGATGCTGTCCCTCGGTCTGACGGAGATGGGAATGGGAGAAATCGTGCCGGTGTATCTTTCTGCCGTGTGCAGTCTGGCAATCCTGATTTTTACTTTTTTTAAAGCGGGAAGTGTGATTTTTCCTGTGCATTCCTATGAGATTCTGGTTTCACTGCCGGTGTCTCAGACTGCCATCGTGATCAGCCGTTTTCTGACCATGTATGTGTCCAATCTGCTGTTGTGTCTTCTGATTATGATACCCGGAATGGCGGTGTATGCGCTGAAGCTACATCCTTCTTTGGGATTTTATCTTTACGGAATTCCGGGTATGATTCTGCTACCTCTGCTTCCGCTGACGCTGGCAACTGCAGCAGGTGCCGGAATCACTGCGGTCACCAGCAGAATGAAACATAAAAGTCTGGCTGCTTCCGGTCTGATAATCCTGGTTATGATCTGTGTTCTGGCAGTCAGTATGATGTGGAACGGGGAGCAGGGCGAAATTACAAAAGAAATGCTCCTGAATTTTGCGGATATTATGAAAGAAAAAGTCGGGCAGATTTATCCGCCTTCCATATGGTTCGGAGAGGGGATAACCAGCGGAAGTACAGGTGCATTTCTCCTGTTTGCGGGGGTATCTGCCGGTGCATTTCTGGTTCTGGGTCTTGTACTGCAGCACTGGTTCCTTCCAATCTGCACAGCCTTGCATGCGGTGGTACGGAAAAATGATTATCAGATGGGAAGGCTTCGTGCCGGTTCGGTGACCGCTGCACTGTGGAAAAAGGAAATCAAAAGATATCCGGCATCCACGATCTATGTGAGCAACACGGTGGTGGGATATCTGCTGATGGTTCTGGCGGCGGCAGCACTTCTGCTTGCAGGACCGGAAAAGCTGGAAGTCATGCTGGGCTTTCCCGGCCTGGTGAGCAGCATGCTGCCTCTTCTGCTGGCCATGACAGCATCCATCATGCCGGTCACATCCTGTGCCGTTTCTATGGAAGGCAAGCAGTGGTGGATTCTCCAGTCGCTTCCGGTCCGGGGAAAGGCGATATGGGACGGAAAGATTCTGCTGAACCTGACGGTGGCACTGCCATGCTGGGCGGCAGCAGTGATTCTCAGTTTTCTGGCTTTGCATCCGTCGCTTGCGGAAGGCTTCTGGATTGCGGTCATTCCACTGGCCTATATCCTGTTCACATCCGTCCTGGGTATCGCCGTGAATCTGGCTATGCCGATTTTCGACTGGGAAAATGATGTACGTGTGGTGAAGCAGAGTGCGTCTACCATGGTTACCATGCTGATCGGCATGGTCAGCGCAGCAGCCCCTGCGCTGGTTCTCTTTTTCGTCGGCATGGAGTACCGAACCGTGGTACACGGTACGGTGACTGCTGTCATTCTGGCTGCTGCAGGTGTGATTTACGGAATCATCTGCCGGAAGGACACCTGTAATTGAAAAGAGCTGCCACACCGTGTGGCAGCTCTCTGACTTGTAATATAAGTCCGGACTTATATTTTTCGCCGAAGACGATAACTGCGTTATGCCTCCGAAGTTTCTGAAGCAGCAGCTTCGTTTTCTTTCAGGATCTTTTCGTACTCGGCGAAAATTGCGTCCTTGATCTTGTTTCTCGTCTCAGAAAGCAGTGGATGTGCAATGTCTCTGAAATCGCCTTCACCCATTTTTCGGCTTGGCATTGCAACAAAAAGCCCGTTCTGCCCTTCGATGATCTTCACGTCATGTACGACAAACTCATCATCGAACGTAATAGAAACGATTGCTTTCATTTTTCCCTCATCGCTTACTTTACGAATTCTAACATCAGTAATCTCCATAGTTTCCCACCTTTCTCGCATTCTACTACAGTGACTTGATTATAAACCAAATTTCCCCAATTTTCAAGGCGATTCAGACTTTTTCCATTTAATACAAAATTTTGCGCAGAAAGGGAAAATAATTCTGTCGCTTTCCATGGGAAAAAGACGATACTTTCTCTTTGATTTACTGAAAGATTATGGTACAATATATAAAGAAAAAGTCTGCCTGCGCGGTTTAGGGGGTGGACAAAAGCCTCGTTTCGAGGTATCATCTTAATTTGGAGGCGAACACAGAAATGATCAACTTATCTGAGTTTCAGAATATACACTGTATCGGTATCGGCGGCATCGGCCTTTCGGCCATCGCAGAGATTCTGCTGGACAGAGGATATACCGTTACCGGTTCCGATATGAAAGAATCGGATATTACATTTCACCTGGCACAGAAAGGCGCCAGAATTTTTATCGGCCATAGAGCAGAAAATGTGGAGCATGCAGACCTGGTAGTGTATTCCGCCGCAGTCGGGCATGATAATCCGGAACTGGTGCGGGCCGCGGAGCGCGGCGTCCCTGCAGTGACCCGGGCAGAACTCCTGGGAACCCTGATGAGCGAGTATGAGAACAGCATCGCCATCTCCGGGACTCACGGAAAGACCACCACGACCTCTATGGTTTCTTTAATTCTGGAAAAAGCAGCCATGGAACCGACCATTCTGGTGGGAGGAAAACTGACGGAAATCGGAGGCAATGTAAAAGTCGGCAAAAGCGGCTACTTCATTACGGAAGCCTGCGAGTATATGGACAGTTTCCTGAGTCTGCGTCCGAAAATTGAAATTATTCTGAATATCGATTCCGATCATCTGGATTATTTCAAGGATATCGATCATATTGTAAATTCCTTTGACCGGTTTGCCAGCCTCGTGCCGGATGCCGGTACCATCATCGCATATGATGCCAATCCTTTCGTAAACAAGGTCATTCAGGGACATTCCAATGTGGTAACCTTTGGTCTTAACGGAAACTGTGACTACAGTGCTGCAGACATTCGGTTCAATGAAAACGGCATGCCGTCCTTTACGGTGATGAAGGAGGGAAAACCGCTGGCCAAGGTACAACTGTCCACACCAGGCGAGCACAACATTCTCAATGCGCTGGCTGCCTTCGCATGCTGTCACACTCTGGGTGTGGATGCGGAGCTCATTGCAGGTACGCTTCACGAGTTTCACGGCACCCAGCGGCGGTTTGATATCATCGGAACCACATCAGGCGGGGTGAAGATTGTGGATGATTATGCGCATCATCCGACGGAAATCAAAGCAACCTTGAGCGCATCGCAGAATGTACCTCACAATCGCCTTTGGTGCCTGTTCCAGCCCCATACGTATAC
>JBJESY010000068.1:0-4555 GCA_051883035.1 Anaerovoracaceae bacterium
ATATTTCAGCAGTCCGCCGGCCTTGAGAATGGCTTTCTGCCGGTCCGTAAAGCTGCACACCAGGGTGAACGCCGCGCCGCTGGTCTTATCCTGCAGGATCATTTCTCCGCTGTCCATGCCGGCATAGATGTTCTCAATCACCAGATCATCGCCCTGGGACAGCCTGTCATAATCCTCCGGATTTTTGAACGTCAGCGGCATGATGCCGGCGTTGATCAGGTTCGCCACATGAATCCGCGCAAAACTCTTGGTGATTACCGCACGGACGCCCAGATACAGCGGAACCAGCGCCGCATGCTCTCTGGAAGAGCCCTGGCCGTAATTGCTGCCGCCTACGATGATGCTCTGGCCGGCTTCCTTGGCCCGCTGTGGGAAGGTGGTGTCGCAAACACCGAAGCAGTACTGGGACAGATGCGGAATGTTGGACCGGTACGGCAGAATTTTGGCTCCTGCCGGCATGATGTGGTCGGTGGTGATATTATCGCCTACTTTCAGCACCAGAGGCACCTGCAGGCAATCGTCCATCGGACGGCTGTCCGGGAACGGTTTGATGTTCGGACCTCTCAAAATCTCCACATCCGGCGCTTCTTCGGCTGTCGCCGGCGGAAGGATGGCGCTGTCGTCGATTTCAAAGGCTTCCGGCATGGTGATTTCCGGCATGTCACCCAGCAGCATCGGATCGGTGATTTCTCCCGTCAGAGCCGCTGCAACTGCGGTTTCCGGCGATACCAGGTAGACCTGTCCGTCTGCCGTACCACTTCTTCCTTCGAAGTTCCGGTTAAAGGTCCGGAGGGATACTCCACCGGAATTCGGGGAGAAGCCCATGCCGATACACGGACCGCAGGCACATTCCAGCACCCGGGCGCCGCTGGCCAGAATATCTGAAAGGGCGCCGCAGTCTGCCAGCATTGCCAGCACCTGTTTGGATCCCGGAGAAACCGACAGGCTGACTTCCGGCTTGATGGTCTTTCCCTTCAGAAGGGCTGCCACCTTCAGCATATCATATAAAGACGAGTTGGTGCAGGATCCGATGCAGACCTGGTCTACCTTCGTGCCTTTCAGGCTCTCCACCGTGACGACGTTATCCGGGCTGTGCGGACAGGCAATCATCGGCTTTAGCTCCGATAAGTTGATATCAATCACTTTATCATATACAGCGTCCGGATCGCTCTGCAGTTCCACGTAATCTTCCCCTCTGCCCTCCGCTTCCAGAAATGCCTTCGTCACTTCATCCGACGGGAAGATGGAGGTGGTGGCGCCCAGCTCCGTGCCCATGTTGGTAATGGTAGCACGTTCCGGCACGGACAGGGTTTTGATGCCTTCGCCACCCCATTCGATGATGGCGCCTACACCGCCTTTCACCGACAGGATCCGCAGAATCTCCAGGCTCACGTCCTTTGCCGTCACGAAAGGACGGAGCTTACCGGTCAGATTTACTTTGTACATCTTCGGCATGGTGATATAGTATGCACCTCCTCCCATGGCAACAGCCACATCCAGGCCGCCGGCACCCATGGCCAGCATGCCGATGCCGCCGCCAGTCGGCGTATGGCTGTCAGATCCAATCAGGGTCTTGCCCGGTTTGCCGAACCGTTCCAGATGTACCTGATGACAGATGCCGTTGCCTGGACGGCTGAAATACAGCCCGTGCTTTTTCGCCATGGATTGGATGAACCGGTGGTCGTCGGCATTTTCAAACCCGGACTGCAGGGTATTGTGGTCGATGTATGCCACGGAAAGCTCTGTTTTCACCCTTGGCACGCCCATGGTTTCAAATTCCAGATAGGCCATGGTGCCAGTGGCATCCTGGGTCAGGGTCTGGTCAATTCGCAGTGCCACTTCGCTTCCTGCGGTCATTTCCCCGCTGATCAGATGTTCTTTTATGATTTTCTGTGCGATTGTAAGTCCCATTTTCTGTCTGCTTCCTTTCTCGTGTTATTTTCTGTCGCTGAACTTGGTAATGTTGTCATAGGCGTGGCCGATATGGAGCTGCATCAGGTTTTCCACTTCTTTTACATCTTTCTCTGTGATGGCATCAAAAATGGCCTTATGCTCTTCCACAGACCGGAAGATCCGGTCATCCTGCTCCAGCGATGCCTTTCTGTATTTCGCCAGCTTATGATGGAGTGGAGAAAGGATGGCCTGGAAGGTCCGGCTTCCGCATTCCGAATAGATCACGTCATGAAATGAGGTGTCCAGATTTCTTACTTTTTCCGTATTGCCCTTTCCCGCATAAAATTCCTGCTGTTCCAGGATGTCCTTCAGCCGGGCAAGTCCCTCTTCACTGATTTTGACCGCCGTCTGTCCTGTTACCATGGCTTCCAGCCGGCGCTTTACCGCAAACATATCATCTACGTCCTGCTGCGTAATACCCAGCACCACCGTGCCGGACGGAGAATCATCCACCAGGCGGTCTGCCTGCAGCCGTGCCAATGCCTCCCGGATCGGTGTCCGACTGACGCCCAGATCCGCTGACAGCTTGTTCTCACTGAGGATTTCACCCGGTGCATACACACCGTTTAAGATGCTTTCTTCTATTCTTTCGTACACCTGGTTGGCCAGGGATACTACCTTATAATCGATCATGTCTGCTTCTCCTTTCCGCTTCCGCAGCTTCCTTCAGCTGCGCAATCTTATCTTCCATTTCCCCGTTGGACAGGCTGGTGGTTCTGCCGTCAGCATACATTTCATCCACCCATACCTTCAGTTCCTGTACGATTGGAGAATCCTTATGGAGCATGTCATCGCCCGTCAGACCGTAATGTTCATTCATCCAGTACGCAATCCCGGCGAGACCGGACGTCTTGCTGACGGAAACACCAGGTGCCCGGTTCAGCAGCTTCTTCGTATTGAAAATGTTGTAGATTTCTTCATCCTTCATCAGACCGTCGGCGTGAATGCCTGCCTTGGTCACATTGAAGTTTTCGCCCACAAACGGTGTCATCGGCGGAATGTCATAACCCATTTTCTTCCGGAAGTATTCCCCGATTTCCGTAATCACCGTCGGATCCATGCCGTCCAGAGAACCCTTCAGGGAAGCGTATTCAAATACCATGGCTTCCAGCGGAATATTTCCCGTTCTCTCTCCGATGCCCAGCAGGGAGCAGTTTACAGCGCTGGCGCCGTACAGCCACGCGGTGGATGCATTGGCAACGGCCTTGTAGAAATCATTGTGTCCGTGCCATTCCAGCATTTCGCTCGGAACACCGGCATAGTGCTGCAAGCCGTAAATGATACCGGCTACGCTTCGAGGCAGGCTGGCTTCCGTATACGGTACGCCGTAGCCCATGGTGTCGCACGCACGGATTTTGATCGGAATCCCAACTTCCTGAGACAAATCCATGATTTCATTGACGAACGGTACCACGAAACCGTAGAAATCAGCTCTCGTAATGTCTTCCAGATGGCACCGCGGCACCACGCCGGCGTCAAAGGCGTCCTTGATGGTTTCCATGTAGAAATCCACGGCCTGACGGCGGGTCATGTTCATCTTTTTGAAAATGTGATAATCGCTGCAGGATACCAGGATGCCGGTTTCCTTGATGCCCAGTTCCTTCACGGCCTTGAAGTCTTCCTTCCGGGCGCGGATCCAGGTGGTGATCTCCGGGAACTTATAGCCCAGCTCCATGCACTTGTCGATGGCCTCCCGGTCCTTCTTCGTATAGATGAAGAATTCTGACTGGCGGATCAACCCGTACGGGCCGCCCAGCCGGGCCATCAGCTTATACAGATCCACGATCTGCTGCACCGTGTAAGGCGCCATGGACTGCTGTCCGTCGCGGAAAGAAGTATCTGTGATCCAGATGTCTTCTGGCATGTTGATCGGCACACGCCGGTGGTTGAAGGCAACCTTCGGTACTTCTTCGTAATTGAACATTTCTCGGTACAGGTTGGGTTCTTCCACATCCTGCAGATTGTATTTATAGATGCTCTGTTCCAGTAAATTTGTCTTCTTCGAAATTTCAAGCATGGTTTCTACCTCACTGTTCGGCTGTCTGATTTTATACACAATTTGTCTTCGTTTCGACGCTTTCTTTGTTGTATACAAGTATACCATCAAACATTTTCAGCGTCAATACTTTTTCTAAAATTGTTTTTAAAATGTTTTTTCATGTAGTTGTATACAACACAAAAAATGAAAAGAGGGGCGTCGCCCTAACGTATTTCCGTTAACGCGACAACCCCTTCTCAATTCCTTTTCATTCACGGTTCTGATTGTCTATTTCCTCATCCTTTGGGATTGCTTTCGGATTCTGGATAAACTCCACAAATTCCTGCTGCGGAAGTGGTCTGGAAAAATAGTATCCCTGAATGAAGTCGCAGCCCATTTCTTCAACCTTCTTTACGACTTCTTCTGTTTCCACACCCTCCACAACGATTTCCATCCCGATTTCCTTCAGCAGACGGATGTTGTGTTTCAGTATTGCGTTGATTTTGCTGTCAAAAACCTTATCCGTCATGCTCTTGTCGATCTTAACAATACGAAATGGCAGGCTGATGATTCTGCTGAGATTGGAGTAACCCGTGCCGTAATCATCCAGAGAAAATGCAATGC
>JBJESY010000069.1:0-4468 GCA_051883035.1 Anaerovoracaceae bacterium
ACCTTCGGTTTAGTCATATTGCAGATTGTTCTTTTTCTGATCGTGATCGTTTTTTCGAGGTGGATAAGGAGCTTGTCATCCGGATCGACGGCGAGGAGATTTACTCCTTCGGGAAGAATAACAAGCGGCTGTTCGGCCATACGCCGGGCAGCGTATATAATTTCGTGGACATTCCGGAAGACTGCGAGGCGGGAATCCTGCAGATGGAAATGGTGTCTTCCTATGACAACTATGCTACATATTTATCCAGTGTCCGGATTGCAGACCGGGATGTGGCCATTCTCCGGGTTCTGAAAGAAAACATGTTCAATATCATCTGCTGCCTGATTCTGGCCTTTTCGGGCATCCTGCTTCTGGTTCTGAGCCTGCTGCAGAGAATGTCCCGAAAGAACGAGCAGGGGATGCTGTTTCTGGGGATCGTGCTGATCTGGGCGTCCTTCTACTATGCCATCGAGACCAAGATTCTCCATATCTTTTCCGGCAATCAGACGGTGTACTCCTTCGCGGTGTTCCTGTTCCTGATGTATCTGCCGATCCTGCTGATTCTGTATTACATGCAGTGGGATTCCTTCGAAAGCCGGAAATCCTTCCGGATCGTACTGGTGCTGTGCTTCTGCAATGTGATCCTGCAGGTTCTCCTGCAGGTGCTGAACGTGGAAGACTTCATGGATATGGCGTTTCTGTCCCATATTCTGATTTTCGTCACCATCATGGTGGTGCTGCTGAATTACATCGGCGTAGCCAGACGGGAAGGAAAGGGTGCGGCGTGGCTGGAGATGGCGGCCCTTCTGTTCATGGGAGGCGGCAGTGTCATCGACCTGTGCCGGACGTATGTAATCACGGTCGGCGACCTGGGAAAATTCAGCCGGTACGGCACGACGATTTACGGACTGATTATGGTCTTCATCCACATCCGGAGGCTGGTACGCAATGCTACCGAGGAGATTGAGGAAAACAAGCGATTCCTGGAGAAGGAAGTGGACCGAAAAACCAGACAGATCCGGGATACTCTGCGGCAGACCATCAACGCGCTCAGCAATGCGGTAGATGCGAAGGACTGCTATACCAACGGCCATTCCAAGCGGGTGGCGGAAATTTCAAAAATGCTTGCCGAACGAATGGGATTGGAAAAAGAAGAGCAGGAGGCGATATATTTTGCGGGGCTTCTGCACGACATCGGAAAAATCCGGATTCCGGACAAAATCATCAATAAAGAGGGGCGTCTGACGGAGGAGGAATTTGCGTATATCAAGCTTCATCCGGTCAGCGGCTATCACATTCTGAAGGGCATTTCAGCGTGGTCCGGTCGGAGATCGAGAAGGGGAGAGGCACCCAGTTCAATCCGGAGATTGCGGATCTGATGCTGCAGATTATGGAGGAGGATGCGGCATATCAGCTAAAACAGAACGATATTTCCCGGCAAAATATATTGGCGGCGGTTGACGAGGATGCGTTGCCGTCCATTTCCCAGGGGCTTGCGCAGGAAAATTCCATGTATCATGTAATCGGCTGCGGCAGTGAGAAGGAGCTTCTGGAACTTTTGGAGAAACAGTCTGTGCAGCTGGTTTTGCTGGATATAGAAATGCCTGGGATGCATGGGCTGGAAACCCTGGAGAGGATCTGCGGATATGAGATTCCGGTGGTCTTCATGACTTCGGATAAAAATATGGGGACGCTGCGGAAGGCGGAGGCCATGGGAGCGGATGACTTCCTGACGAAGCCGTTTCCGCCTCTGCAGCTGAATGAAATTGTGCACAGCATATTAGGGGATTAGACACTGGAATATCTGACGGCTGCGGCGTGCTGGTTACGAAATCACCAGTTGTCCGCGGCCGTTTTCTTTCGCCTGATAGAGGGCCTTGTCGGCGGCTTCGTAGAGACGGGTAAAGGACGTTTCGCCCTCGCCGATGACGGCGCCCATGGAGATTCCCGTCTTCTTGTCTGACGCCTTGATGGTCATACTTACCTTATCGAAAATCTGGCGGGCCCGTTCCTGGATCTGCTGTTCCGTCACATTCGGATCGAAGAAGATCATGACAGCAAATTCGTCGCCGCCCATGCGGCAGGCACGGTCTCCTTCTTTTACAGAGGCCATCAGTGCCTGGGCTGCCAGAATCAGGAACTGATCTCCGTTATGGTGTCCGTATGTATCGTTATATTCTTTGAAATGATCCAGATCCATCATCAGCATCAGATATCTGCATCCGCCTTCCAGAAGCTTTTGCTCCACATCACTTCGGAATGCAGCATGGTTCAGAAGTCCCGTCAGGGAATCCCGGCGATAGGTGCTCTCCCAGTATCTGAGACGTGTCTGGGCTTTTGTCTGTTCCGCATCGGTCAGCATTTTCATGGAGTAGGTACTGCTGACATCGGTGATAATGATTTCAGACCGTCTGGAACGGACGGCAGAATCACAGTACATTTTGCCGTAGCAGAAGACATAGAGTCTGGAACCGTCCTTACGGAGAATCTTATGCTCCAGGAAGAGGATTGGGTTCTTCGCCAGATGAGAGGATACGAAGCACAGGTAATCCGTTCGATCCTCTTCCGGAATCAGGTCCACCTGATACATCGGTTTCTGACGGATGTCCTCCTGGGTATATCCTGTCATGATTTCAAAATTCTCGTCGATGGATACGATCCGGTTGGTATCATCCAGGACATATCGGCTGTAAGAAACCAGATGAAGGCTCTGATTGTCCGCATCTTCGTTGGTGCCTGTTTTTTCGGATTCTGAGGTCAGCAGAACAGGAATGGTTTCATCTTTCTCCTGCACTACCTCCGCGTAAGACGGTGTATCCTTCACCATCTGGAGAAATTCCGATACGATAAACGGGTCAAACTGACTGCCGGCACATCGTTTCAGTTCCTCAATGGCCTGGGAAACCGGCATGGCAGGCCGGTAGGCACGGTCGTTGGTCATGGCATCGAAGGCATCGACCACGGCAATCACTCTGGACAGCAGAGGAATGCTTTCCCGGCTGAGCCCGTCGGGATAACCGGTTCCGTCCCAGCGTTCGTGGTGGTGGAGAATGTCTTCTGCAATTTCCTTTAGTTCATTATTGCTGTTTGCAATTTCATAGCCCTTCATTGCATGGGAGTGGATGATCTCCCATTCCTCCTCCGAAAGCTTCCCCGGCTTGTTGAGGATTTCCAGAGGTATTCCGATTTTGCCGATATCATGGAGGAGACAGAGCAGTGACAGACGGCTCTGCTGGAGATCCGAAAGTCCGATTCGCTTTCCCAGCTCCGCGCCCATGCGCTGGGTCCGGCGCACATGATGCTCTGTATCGCTGTCGCATTCCTGCAGTGCCCGGATCAGAGAGGTGAGCATCTCGGAGTGAATGGATTCCTGATCGAGGAGTTTTTTCGCCCGCATGGATTTCTCTGCAGTATAAACGGCCTGCAGCACATCCGGGTTTTCTACGGTGATTGTACTGAAGGCATACTGGATTTTTTCCGGGAAGTGCGTGTCCACCTGCTGCATACACATCTGCATTCCCATTTCATTGCTGAAACTGCATACGGCGATAAGGGTGGCTTCCCTGCCGCGGACGTAATAGGCCTGCTTCGGGAAATACTGTCGCATTGTGTCGGCAAGCAGGCGGATCTTCTGGTCGCCTGCTTGATTTCCCAGAGTACTGTTGATGACGGAAAGGCTGTTGATATCACAGACAGCAACCGCTGCCGGAAAACCGAACTGATCTCCCTGTTCTGCACAGAACCGCTGGAAGCTTTCCCAGTTCTGGAATCCGGTCAGCAGATCGGTTTCCAGTGCAGCATCGGAGAAGACGAACAGCTGGCCCAGCTGCTGTGCTTTTTCATTCCGCAGACGGCGGATATCGCAGCGCAGCGGCCGGAGGGTATCCCCGCTTTTCACATAGCACTGCAGGGAAAAACTGTCGCCCGTATTCTTTGTATCAAGAGGCAGGTCATAGTGCGACGAAAAATCCTTCAACGCAGCGCATTTTTTCGGATCGATTCCGCCCAGCAGCCAGTCGGCTCTCTCATTATGGAGAATCAACTGATCATCATAGTCAAACAGGACAATTCCCTGGCCGATGCTTTCAAAAATGCTGTTTTTCAGCCCGTTCAGCATACCGTGGGTAGAATAGTTGAAGCAGCTCCAGTACAGAAGAAATGCCGTCAGACTGTATCCGCAGATGGAATAGTCCAGAAGCGTATAGATTTTCGTATCGGGTGCAAACAGAAAGAGTCCGTTTACTGCAACGATGGTCAGGATACCAAGAATTACGTGACGGTATTGTGCACGGTATTCGCGAGGGATTCTGCACATCTTTCGAATCATCAGGATCACAACGGTGGCTACCATGGCATAGGTAAAAATGAGATGCATCATATAGAGGGGATGCATTTCGTAGTCATACTTTGCGATGAAGGTATCCCGAAAGACATAGCTGATGGCAATCTCTTTGAACGGGTTGATGGCGAAGACCACAATCTCAAA
>JBJESY010000070.1:0-4464 GCA_051883035.1 Anaerovoracaceae bacterium
CCTCCAGATCATACGTGATGCCGAAGTCCTGCCGCGTCTTGCTGTTTACGATATCACCGGAATAAATGCAGATGATGATTTCCGCCTGCTCCTTCATCTTCTCCAGCAGTTTGATTTTAGCATTTTCATCGAATCCCGGCAGCACCCGCATGGCATGTTTATCATGAACCAGCTTGCCGCCAAACTCCAGATACAGACGCTGGCTGTCTCCGTGACCAATTCGCTCCCTGATATATTTAGTCTGTTCTTCAATGTACTTTTCCGGGTCAAAACCTCTTCTCACCATGTTATCTTTCTACTCCTCTTTTCCACTTTCTGCGATCAATTACCACTTACATTACTTTTATCTCAATTCGATTTTTTCCCTCCGCCATGCCCTGCAGGCTGACATCATAGCAGACTGCAATGACACCGCTTAAAGATTCCATGTCGAAATGATTGTCGACAGAACGGGTCAGCACTTCGATATCCATCGGACCGTAAGGGGTATCATAGGTGCTGCAGAACCTCTTGTTTTTTTCGAAGTACAGCTCGCTGCCGCTGCCGCCCTCGCCAACCCGCTTCAGACGCAGTGTATCTCCGGAAAGCTTCAGGGTGGTTTTGCAGCCTTCCATGCCGGAGACCTCACTCTCGTCGTAGATCATATATACTGCATCGTTTCTCTGATAGAGTTTCCCGTCGGTGATGAACTCCATCTGGTCTTCTTCGTGGTTTTCATAAACCTGCTTCCCTGTGATTTTTATCGTTATATCTCTCATATCCTGTTTCTATAATCCTTTCCAGAAGTTTATCGTATTCCAGGCCGGCCTCTTTCCACAGCAATGGAAACATGCTGTATTTCGTGCAGCCCGGCAGTGTGTTAATCTCGTTCAGATATATTTTCCCCGTCTCTTTTTCGATGAAAAAATCCACTCTGGCATAGCCGTCTCCGTCAATGGCCTTATAGGCCTTCAGGGCCAGCTGCTGAATCTGGCGGGTTGTTTCTTCCGGCAGACTGGCGGGAATGGACATAGTCGAAACGCCGTCGGTATACTTGGCGGTATAGTCGTAGAATTCGCCGCCGGAAAGTATTTCTCCCACCACGGCAACTTCCGGAAATTCGCTGCCGATTACTGCCGTTTCCACCTCTCTGCAGGAAATACCTTCTTCAATGATGATCCTGCGATCATAGCGGGCAGCCAGTTCCAGCGCCCTCCGGAGCGAATCGCCGTCGACCGCCTTGCTGATTCCCACGCTGGATCCCATATTTGCCGGCTTGACGAAGCAAGGATACCCAAGTTCCGCCGCCACTCTGCTGCAAATCTCCTCCGGTGCCGTCTGAATCTGATATCTGCTTACCAGCAGGTGACGGCACACCGGCAGTCCATGGCGGAGAAACACATCCTTGGCCAACGCCTTATCCATGGCCACAGCTGATGACAGCACGCCGCAGCCGCCATAAGGAATATCTGCCATTTCCAACAGCCCCTGCAGTTTCCCGTCTTCACAGTAAGGTCCGTGTACCACCGGCAGGGCGAAATCCATCACCTCTGTCAGCCGGCTCAGATCCAGCGGAACAGCGGTTTCCTCCCAGCTTCCGTCTTCAATGGCCTGAACCGGTCCATTATACAGCAGCCATTTCCCTTTTTTCGTGATACCGATGTACACCAGCTCATACTTTTCCCGGTTCATGGCCCGGATCACGGACGCCGCAGACAGCAGAGATACCTCATGCTCCCCCGATCTTCCCCCGAAGATGATGCCAACCCGCGTGCGTCCCGTCTGCACTGCCTCAGACGTCTTACATAAATCCATACACGATGCCTCCTTTTGCTTTCTGTCTTCTAATATTATGCCTTCTCCACGCTGCTCAGAATGCGCTGCAGATGTGCCTTGTCGAAATGGTATGCTTTGCGGCAGAACTGACAGACCAGCTCCGCCTGTCCGTCTTCTTCTATAATTTCCCGGAGATCCTCAGCCCCAATGGTCATGAGAACCTGCTCCAGCCGTTCCTCTGAACAGTCGCAGACCCAGGTGAGATCCCGTATGTCCAGTACTTCTGTCTGATATTCTTCCGGCAGATCCCGGAACGTATGCTGAAGGAGATCCGTAACCAGACCTTCCTCACTGCGCACGGAACCAGCGGCCAGAACCTCTTCAATCAGCGTCGTCACCGGCTTCATCTTTCCGATGACCTCTTCCAGGGCATCCACCGCCCCCTCCTCTGCATCCGGCAGCATCTGAATGATCATTCCTCCGCTGCAGCGAACCGAACAGTCCGTATCAATCTTCACTCCCAGAGAAATGGCCGTATTCTGCTGCTCGGAAATATAGTAGTAAGCGGTCAGATCCTCCGCGATTTCTCCCGAAACCAGTGCAATTTTCCCGATATACGGTTCACGCAAACCGAGATCCTTGATCACCGTCAGCTGCCCCACACCCAGGGAACCGCCCACGTCCAGCTTACCATCAGGCCGCAGCGGCAGATCCACATCCGGATTGGCGATATAGCCCTTCACATGTCCGCTTCCATCGGCCGTAGCCAGAATCTGCTGCGCCGGGCCGTCTCCCTTGAAAAGCACCGTCAGCTTATCTCTGTCGTTTTTCAGAAGCAGTCCCATCAGGCCGGCACCCGTCAGTACTCTTCCCAGTCCTGCCGTAGCCAGCGGGGTGGTTTCGTGGATTCTCCGCGCGGTTTCCACCAGATCCGTGGAAATGGTCATATACACCCGGAACGATCCGCTTTTATCCATTGCAGTTACTACTTTACTCATATCCTGTTTTCTCCTCTTTTTTCCTGTTCAGCCAGGCGGTCAGCTCCTTCAGAATGGCATCCGCCGCTTCCGAGGCACCTTCCTGATTCCGCCCCTCCGCAAACACGTAGACCTTCAGCTTCAGTTCCGTTCCGGAAGGCCGGATCACAAAACGATGCTGCAGACAGCACGCGTCTTCACCGGACACATCCCTCGTCTTCACCGTTCCCTGAAAGACATTTTCCTTCTCATAGGCCCGGTCCATCTCCACCGGAAGATCCAGCACTGTCTGCAGACTGCCTGCAAACAGCTCCGCCATAATATCCGACATCACCTGCCGGTCCTTTTCCCTCTGGAAATGCATCGCCCCGGCTCTCGTTTCCATGTATCCGTAGACTTCATGCAGCTGAACCAGCTTTTCCGTCAAAGTCAGTTTTTTCTCCATGCAGCAGCCCGCCGCCAGGCAAAGCAACTGGCATGCCATAACACCATCCTTATCCCTCGTATAGGTTCCATACAAATACCCATGACTTTCCTCAAAACCAAAAAGGAAATCCTCTTCCCGGCCCGCCTGACGCAGCTGTTCCATCTTCCGGGCGATATTCTTAAACCCGGTGAGAGTATTTTCCACGGTTACACCCCGCATCTGGCCGATCCGGTCCGCCAGCGGACTGGAAACCAGCGATTTATAGACAACCCGGTGTTTCAGGTTTTTTCCTTCCGGTCCGCCCACGGCATCACAAAGATAATCAAAGATCAGTTCTCCCGCCTGATTTCCGCTGAGCAAAACATATTCGCTCCCATCTCTCACCATGGCACCCATTCTGTCGCTGTCCGGATCTGTCGCAAGGAGCAGGTCTGCAGGCTTTTTGCCTTCGGCGATTCTTTCCTTCGCCAGCTTTTCTGCTTCAGCGAAGGCCTTCCGGTTCTCCGGATTGGGAGACGGACAGGTGATAAACTGACCATCACCTTCCGTCTGGCATTCCACCACTTGCAGATCCTTTATGCCAAGGCTCCGCAGGATTTCCGTCACATGGGTAAGCCCGGTACCGTTAAGAGGTGTATAGATGACCGACAGATTTTCCATGACCTTTCTGCATTCCGAAATATCTTCCTTCCACCAAGCTGCAAGGTCAGATATATTTTTTCGGTAATCTTCCATTACGTCCTGCGGTATCGTCCGAATCCTGCCGCGTGCCTGTGCAGCACCTTCTTCTTTTTCGAAATAGCCGTGGCTTTCGATACATGCTTCGATTCGCCTGGCTTTTTCGTCGTCAATCTGATTGCCCAGATGGTCATACACCTTATATCCGTTATATTCCCGTGGATTATGACTTGCTGTGATCATGATTCCCCCGGCAAGGCCCATGGTCCGCACTGCGAAAGACAGCAGAGGAACCGGCTGCGGCTCGCCCATGATCCAAGTATCGATTCCTCTTTCCGCCAGGGTTTCTGCCGTTACATACGCATATTCCTTCGAATGCATACGGGTATCGTAGCTGATGGCAATGGCAGGATGTGCATATCTGCTGCTGACATAATCAGCAATCCCCAGCGTTGCCCGGCGTACCACCACCGGATTCATCCGGCAGGTTCCCGCACCCATACGGCCGCGCATGCCGGAAGTGCCAAAGGTCAGTCCCCTGCAGAACCGGTCGTAAATTTCTTCTTCATTTTCTTTTATTTCAAGCAGCTGGCGCTGCAGTTCTTCCGAAAGATTCTGTCCGCACCA
>JBJESY010000071.1:0-4455 GCA_051883035.1 Anaerovoracaceae bacterium
AAACAGCTACAGCCTCCGGGATATTTCCACCAAAGACGGCATTGAGGCATTGAAAACCAGCTACAATGCGGAGCTTTCTACCGCATTTGCCACCACCTCCAGTCGGCTGGAGGCAACCGATACCAGCGGAAACCGAACCATCGATAAAAAAGAAACCAATCTGGGCGATCTCTGTGCTGACGCATATCGGGTCGTGACCGGGGCAGATATTGCACTGGTGGAATCGCAGGAGATTCGCGCGAGCCTGCCGGTGGGCAGTCTCAGCTATAAGGATGTCACGAAGGTATTTCCGTATGGACGGCCTGTCAGCGTCATGGAGGTCAGCGGAGCAGATTTGATGGATGCGCTGGAAATGTCCGCAAGACTGTATCCGAATGCGAACGGAGGACTTTTTCAGGTTTCCGGTCTGACCTACGACATTCAGGAAACGGTCATTCCTTCGGTGTCCCTGGACGGCCTGGGAAATTTCAGCGGCGTCAGCGGCGAATACAGAGTGACCAATATCATGATCAACGGAAAGGAGCTGGACCTGTTTGGCACCTATACGGTGGCAGGAACGAGCCGCCTGCTTTCCGGTGACACGGGTTACACCATGTTCACCAATGGGAAACTGAAAGAAAGTTCTGTTACGACAGACAATCAGGCGCTGATCACCTACATTTCTTCCAACTTGAAAGGTACGGTGGGAAGCCTCTATGCCAAATCCCAGGGAAGAATGGATTCCATCCGGCTGGCGCGCCAGAGTGAGCTGGATCAGGAAGTGGCAAAGAAGGCAAAGGAACAGGTGAAAGATCTGGAAGCCCAGGTGGAAGAACTGCGCAGACAGCTGGAACTGAAAGATCAGGCGCTGGCGGTCAAGAGCACTGTAATTACCGCCTCATCCAAATTCGGAAAGAGCAGCGGCAAACGTTGTATCCAGATCAGCTGGAAGGCAAGCGAGGATGTGGACGGAATGAAGTATCAGGTCTGGAAGTCCTCCAAGAGCAGCAGCGGCTACAAGAAGATGCTTTCCACCAGCAAACTGACCTATAAGAATACGTCCGGCCTGACGAAAGGCAAAACGTATTACTACAAGGTCCGCGGCTATAAGAGCATCGGCGGCAAGCATTATTACACCAACTGGTCCAACATCGTATCCAGAAAGGTGACGTCTTAAAAAACCATGAGACGGGGAATGCGAAATTTCCCCGTCTTTTTTCTTCGCAAAATCCATGCGTCGGATTTTTACCTTCTTTTTACAACTTTCTGTCGCCGAAGAACCCAACCTGTGCTATAATAGAAAAAGCGGAGCTCCCGAATCAGCATTCTTCGCGCGAGCATCCAGAAACGTAAAGAAAGGACAATGAAAAACGGAGGAGTATCATGAAAACAAAGAGAATTTTCGCACTCATTCTGTCCGTTCTGCTGGTAGTTGCCATGATTCCTGCAATGGCATTTGCAGAGGAAGCAGCTGCTGGCACCGCGGCAGACACGACCGCTGCCACTGACACCAAGTCAGATGACATCGTGATCCTGACCACCAATGATGTACACTGTGCAATCAACGGTGACAATATCGGCTATGCCGGGCTGGCGGCTTACAAGAAAGAAATGGAAGCGGCCAACAAGTATGTGACCCTGGTGGATGCCGGTGATGCGGTTCAGGGCGATGTAATCGGTACCCTGTCCAAGGGAGAGTATCTGACGGAGATCATGAATTATATCGGCTATGAAATCGCTGTTCCGGGCAACCATGAATTTGACTACGGCATGGAGCAGCTCCTGAATAAGATCGTTCCTGCATTCAAGGGAACCTATCTTTCCTGCAACTTCGTAGATGCGGCGGGAAAGCCGGTCTTCGATGCATATAAGATCGTAACCTATGGCGATAAGAAGGTCGCTTATGTGGGTATCTGCACACCGGAGACCTTCACCAAGTCCACGCCGGACTATTTTAAAAACAGTAAGGGCGAGTATATCTACTGCTTCTGCGAAGAAGATAATGGAAAAGCTCTTTATAATGCAGTGCAGAAGGCAGTGGATGCTGCGAAGAAAGCCGGCGCAGACTATGTCATCGCCATCGGCCATCTGGGAATAGATCAGGAAAGTTCACCTTGGACTTCCACGGAAGTGATCCAGAACACCACCGGCATTGACGCCTTCGTGGACGGCCATTCCCACAGCACCTTTGCCGGACAGGAAAAGAACAAGGATGGAAAGGCGGTTGCAACCATTTCCACCGGCACTAAGCTGGAGAACATCGGTAAAGTGACCATCTCTGCCAAGGGCGTGGTTACCACAGCTCTGGTTCCTGCTGCAGAAGTAACCTCGAAGGATAAAGACACGGAAACTTTTATTGCTGAAATCGAAAAGAAATATGAAGCACTGGTAAAGACAGTTGTAGCGAAGACAGATGTTGACCTAATCACCCATGACGCAGACGGAAACCGGCTGATTCGCAGCGAAGAAACCAATCTGGGCGACCTGTGTGCAGATGCGTACAGAATCGTGCTGGGGGCAGATATTGCGTTTGTCAATGGCGGCGGCATCCGTGCGGAACTGAAAAAGGGAGACATCACTTACGGAGATGTGATTGCAGTACATCCATACGGAAATACCGCATGCGTCGTGGAAGCTACCGGCCAGCAGATTCTGGATGCTCTGGAAATGGGCGCAAGAAACGTGGGCGTTAGTGAAAACGGTGGATTCCTTCAGGTTTCCGGTCTGACCTATACGGTCAATCCGTTGATTGAATCCACAGTTGTGATCAACGATAAAGGAGAATTTGTTGAAGTTTCCGGAAAACGGAAAGTATCTGACGTTTACGTCGGCGGACAGCCTCTGGATGTGAACAAGACTTATACTCTGGCATCCCATAACTACATGCTGAAGAGCGGCGGAGACGGATTCATTATGTTCAAGAATAACAAGGTTCTGCAGGATGAAGTGATGATCGACAACCAGGTTCTGATTACCTACATTCAGGACAACCTGAAGGGTAAGGTCGGAGAAGAATATGCAGCACCGCAGGGCAGAATCAAGATTCTGACTACCGAAGAAGCTACGGCAATTATCAAGGCCAATGCCAAACTGGTTGCAGGAGTGGAAGCCACAAAGATTAAGGCAAAAACGGAACTGACGTCCAAGGGAAAGATTAAGGTTTCCTGGACGAAGGAAAAGGGATACAAAGTAGATTACTATGAAGTATTCCGGTCCACCAAGAAAACTACCGGATACGGAAAAGAAGCATATTTCAAGACATCCAAAACGACTTATACCAATTCCAAGGTAACAGCTGGAACCAGATATTACTATAGGGTAAGAGGTGTGAGAGCCATTGATGGAGAGCAGCATTACACCAAATGGTCCAATATCGTTTACAGAAAAGCAAAATAAACTGCTGAACTGCGATGAAATACAATAAAAGAGGGGAACGCCGAACTGGCGTGCCCCTCTTGCGTGAGTCGACTTTATGCTTCTGCTTTCCAGAAACCGTGCAGGTTGCAGTATTCGTAAGCAGCTACCACCTTTTCACCTTCTGCCAGGACAAACTTTGCTTCCGGTTTGCCGGCAACATCCAGGAACTTCTTCTGGGTGCCCAGATTTGTTTCCAGAATGATGAAGGCGATGTGGTGTTCTGCCAGCATAGGATGTTCTACGCTGCCAACCTTAACAACCACTTCGTTTCCGGCGACTTCGATGACCGGAACGTGCTTTTCCGTAGCGGCATCCGTAGTGTTCGGAACCAGTTCGGTCATTTTCTGGCCGCAGCACATCACCGGAACGCCTTTATCCTCTACCATTTCGATGATATTTCCGCAATGTTCACATCTGAATAATTTTTTCATTTTCGTACCTCCTGAGTGATTCATGTATCTGATATATTATTTATACACCGCATAGTGAGAAAAAAACATCAAATCAAAAAATAATGAGAAAAACTGCTTGACAACCTGATTTGAAAGATATATTATAATGATAATCATTATTAGTTTTGCTTCGGAGGGTGTCACATGAATTACTCAAGGCAGAGAAGTCTGATACTGGACATTGTAAAAAATACGAAAGTCCATCCGACCGCAGACTGGGTTTATCAGGAGGCAAGGAAGAAGATGCCGTCCATCGGCATCGCTACCGTATACCGGAACCTCAATGCACTGGTGGAGCTGGGAGAATGCAGGCGGCTGACCGGCGGTGATGGACAGGACCGGTTCGACGGAATGACAGGACGGCACTACCATATGAAGTGCAGAGGCTGCGGGTGTCTGATGGATCTGAAGCCGAAGGATGAAGCGCATCTTCTTCATCTGCAGGAGGTACTGCGGGAGACATTCCCGGAAACAGAAGACGGTGCGCAGCTGTCGGAAGTTCTGCTGGATGGATTTTGCGAAGTGTGCAGAAAAAAGAAAGAAATGAATTAAAGGAGAAATCGAAATGAAAAACTTAAAGGGAACGAAAACACTGGAAAATTTAATG
>JBJESY010000072.1:0-4454 GCA_051883035.1 Anaerovoracaceae bacterium
GTTGGTCATGGCTACACCGCTTTCTGCCGCATGTCTGGTTCTGTACTGCATTTCTTTTTCATTCAACATGCATCCACCGCAGTGTACCACCAGTGCATACTTCCCCAAGTCTTCCGGGAATTCTCCGCCGGAAGTGAAGGCAAACTGCAGCTCCTTTTTCGTATAGTTACGGATCCAGTTTGGCATTTTCACCGTACCAATGTCATCGCACTGCCGGTGATGAGTGCATCCTTCGGAGATCAGAATGGTATCACCATCCTGCAGCCGGTCCAGCTGCGCAGCGCCATAGACTGCCGCCTCCAGATCCCCCTTATACCGCACCATGAGAATGGAAAAGCTGGTGAGCGGAATATCCTCCGGTACGATTTTCGACACGAAGCCGAAGGCCTGAGAATCGGTGATGACCAGCCGCGGCTTCCGCACCAGACTCTTCAGCGTTTCTTCCAGCTCGCTTTCTCTGGTGACCACAGCCATGGCGCCGCTGTCCAGCACATCCCGCAGCACCTGCTGCTGCGGCAGAATCAACCTGCCCTTCGGCGCCGCAGAATCAATCGGCACCACCAGCACCACCAGGTCGCCCGGCTGGATCAGATCGGAAACCAGCTTGCGCTGGTTCTCCGCACCGCCAGCCATATGGCCGATCAGCTCCTTCAGCTCCCAGATATTGATGTTCTTTTCTGCGCTGACATAAATTTCATTGCCAGCTGCCTCCGGAACCTCCTGCAGCAGATCTGCCTTATTATATGCAATGACATATGGCAGCTGCCGCTCCTGAAACAGGCCGATCAGCTGCTGGTCTGCCGGCCGCAGCCCTTCGGCTGCGTCCACCACCAGCACCGCCACATCTGTATACCGCAGCACCTGCCGGGCACGCTTCACCCGAAGCTGCCCCAACTCTCCCTCATCGTCCATGCCCGGCGTGTCGATGATGACCACCGGTCCCAGCGGAAGCAGCTCCATGGCTTTTTTCACCGGATCCGTTGTGGTTCCTTTCACGTCGGATACCAGGGACAGGTTCTGACCTGTCACCGCATTTACCAGACTGGATTTTCCTGCATTCCGCAGACCGAAAAGTCCGATATGCACTCTTTCTGCTGATACTGTTTCATTCAAGCTCATCGTTCTAGTCCTTTCTCCCGCCTGATCTGCTGCACCTGGCTCTGCGCTGTTTTCCCAAACCCCTGAAATGTTTTCCAAAAGAAAACATTTCAGCCTTTTTGGAAAATCAGGCACGAATTTTTGGAAGTTTTTTGCATTTATCGCCACGATTCTGCAGATTTTGGCGCAGTTTTCGAGTGTTTTCCTGTGATTAATTTACTGTTTTGGTTGTAAAATACTGTTTCTCTTGTCCTGGTTTTCCGAATTGAACGAAATGTTTTCCAAAAGAAAACATTTCGCCCGTTTTGGAAAACGCAGCCGGTCGGCAGCCATTCAGACTGCCAACAGCCCGCCGCCAAGCCTCTCAATCTGGCCCGCCATCCCCTTAGAACCGGAAATCCCGACGATTGGACGCTTTGATGTCGGATATATTTTGCGAAGCGATGGCGCGTACCTTCTCCTTCGGAATATTCCCAAGCTCCTTCTCGATCAGCCGATAACCGATCTCCTTCGTCTCCGGCGAAGCGTAATCCTCCAGATATTCGCAAAGGGTCATCAGCGCATTCGGGTGACAGCAGTTCTGGATCTGGCCGTTTTTGCAAAGTGCCATGAACCGGTCGCCGGTGCGGCCTTCCCGGTAGCAGGCCGTACAGAAGGACGGGATGAATCCCATGTCCATGAGCCAGTGCACCACCTCGTCCAGGGTCCGCTGGTCGGATACATCGAACTGCTCGGAATCATGCGGCCGTTCTTCTTCGGTATAGCCGCCGACGGAAGTTCTGGATGCGCCGCTGATCTGGGAGATTCCCACCTGCAGGGCCTTTTCCCGCACTTCCTGGGATTCCCGGGTGGAGATGATCATGCCGGTGTACGGTACGGCGATGCGGATGCAGGCGATCAGCTTCACGAACAGATCGTCGGAAATGCCGTTGTCGAATACGTCCGGATCGATGTCGTCGGCTTTCTTTACCCGCGGTACGCTGATGGTGTGCGGGCCCACGCCGTGGACCGCTTCCAGATGTTCTGCATGCATCAGCAGGCCCACGAATTCGTATTTATACAGTTCCAGTCCGAAGAGGACGCCCAGGCCCACATCGTCGATGCCGCCTTCCATGGCCCGGTCCATGGCCTCGGTGTGATAGGCATAGTCATGCTTCGGCCCCGTCGGGTGAAGCTTTTCATAGCTTTCCTTATGATAGGTCTCCTGGAACAAAATATACGTACCAATGCCGGCATCCTTCAGCTTCCGGTAGTTTTCCACCGTGGTTGCCGCAATGTTCACGTTGACTCTGCGGATGGCGCCGTTCTTATGCTTGATGCTGTAAATGGTATCGATACATTCCAGAATGTACTCGATCGGGTTGTTCACCGGATCTTCGCCGGCCTCGATGGCAAGCCGCTTGTGTCCCATATCCTGCAGGGCGGTCACCTCTGCTGCAACCTCCGCCTGGGTCAGCTTCTTCCGGGCGATGTGCTTGTTTTTCATATGGTACGGACAGTACACGCAACCGTTGACGCAGTAATTGGACAGGTACAGCGGTGCGAACATGACGATCCGGTTGCCGTAAAATGCCAGCTTGATCTCCTCTGCGAGCCGGTAGATTTCCTCGTTCTTTTCCGGAATGTCACAGAGCAAAAGCACCGCGGCCTCCCTGTGGGTCAGACCCTCGCAGTGAATGCCGTCTGCCGTTCTCTTCGGACGGGCCTTTTCCAGCAGCCGGTCGATCAGCGCTGCGTCGTTTTTATGCTGTTCCGCCCATTCCAGGCTCTCCAGAATCTCTTCGTGATTAATAAATTCTTCTGCTTTTAATGATTTTGGATTATACATCTTCTAAACTTCCTTTCTTCACATCGCCCCGGTCGGTGGCGATCTCAAAACCGATGGACGCCATCCGCCCCGCCAGGCAACCCCTGCACTGGGCCAACTCCTCCCCGGTACAAATCTTATTCTCATACAGCTCATACTTCTTCCGTACCGCCACCGGCGAAAGATTCGGCATGACCACATTGGCCCCCGCCAGAATACCCTTTTCCCGGCCCACCGGATCGATGGTCCCAAGGGCCGTGGTGGCCGGCAGCAGCACATTCGGCACCAGCAGCCTTATGATCGACAGCAGGTACACCGTCTGCTCCAGGGTTCCCGCAGGCTCCTCGCCAAAGGGCGTGGCGTGATGGGGAATAAACGGCCCGATGCCGCACATGTCCGGCTGAAAATCCCGGATGAAGGCCAGATCCGCCGCCAGATGCTCCGCCGTCTGTCCCGGCGACCCCACCATGAAGCCGCAGCCCACCTGATACCCCAGACTTCGCAAAATCCGCAGGCTCGCCATTCTGTTCTCGAAGGACATGGTTTCGGGGTGCAGGGTTTCGTAGTGGCTTTTTGTGGCAGTCTCGTGGCGCAGCAGGTACCGGTCCGCCCCGGCCTGCCGCAGTCTTTCGTAGCTTTCCGGACTCCGCTCCCCCAGCGACAGAGTCACGGCGCAGTCCGGAAAGCCCTTTTTTATCTCACCGATGAGGGCCTCCAGCCGCTCATCGGTGAACCAGGCGTCTTCGCCGCCCTGGAGCACGAAGGTCCGAAAGCCCAGTTCATAGCCTTCCCGGCAGCACGCCAGAATCTGTTCTTCTGTAAGCCGGTACCGGTCGCAGTCCCGGTTGCTCCTGCGGATGCCGCAGTAGTAGCAGTCGTTCTTGCAGTAGTTGGTCATCTCGATGAGACCACGGACATAGACCTGGTTGCCGTAGATCTGCCGGCGGAGCCGGTCTGCCTCCTCCGCCAGCAGCGCCGCCGCAGCCTTCGACTCATCGGCTGTGGCCTTCGGCACATCCGCCGCGGTCTCGCCGTTGCCTGCCGGGCCGGCTTTCACCAATGCCAGCAGTTCCTCGTCCGACAGCCAGTGGTCCCGGTCCAGCTTCTCGATCAGCAATCGTGTGGCTTCGCTCATTCCCGTACGCTCCGTCCCGGTCTGTCCGATTCCCATCGTCATGCTGCTCATGGTGCACCTCCCGTGACCACATTGGAATAGGCCGTCTTCACCGAAATCCCCGGGAGACGTCCGATTTTGCCGGACAGGGCCGCCGTCACATCCTGCGGTGCGTCGATGGCCACGCTGACGATGCTCACGCCCTTTTCCCGGTACGGGATGCCCATTCTTCCTATAATATAGCAGCCGTATTCGTGCAGCAGCTGATTCAGCTGCGTGGTCGAATTCAGGTCTTCCACGATGATGCCCATGACGGCCACCCGTGTTTCCTTCTGCTGTTCCATCAGAAAGCCTCCTTATTTATGCAAAAATCCCGCACCAATCGAGTAGGAGGCGGTGATTAACCGCCGTCCTCTCACACCACCGTACGTACCG
>JBJESY010000073.1:0-4446 GCA_051883035.1 Anaerovoracaceae bacterium
TTCTTCGATACCGCCCAGTATTACCGTACCTATCCCTACCTGCGCCTGGCCTTGCAGCGCCGTGACCAGGCGCCCAGCAGCCGCCCTATCGGACATGCCGATCCGGCTGGCGGGCCGGAGCCGAGACATGCATCCCAATGGTCGGCTCTGGCCAGAGATTTGGAGCCTGTCATCTGCTCCAAATCTCTGGCCGCCGACTATGACGGCATGATGGCAGCCATCGAGGAAGCCCGCCGGGAACTGGACCGGGATGTGATCGACATTTTCCTCATGCACGAAGTCCGCACCGGCCAGCTGCCGCAGCGGGCCCGGGCGTGGGAGGCCCTCCAGGACGCCCGGGCCCGCGGGTGGATTCGGGCCTGCGGCATGTCCACCCACCACGTGAACGTGGCTGCGGCAGCTGCGCAGATGCGCGAACTGGATGTGGTGTTTCCGCTGCTGAACTATGCCGGTCTCGGCATCCGAACCAGTAAGGATCCCCGCGAAGCCGGCGGGCCCGAGGCGGCATGGTCCGCAAGCCGCCTCGGCGTCGAGATTGGACGGGCAGGAGCAGCCGCTGTGGTCAATCGTGAAGGCCGGCCGGCAGAGCGGTTTGCCACTGCCGAAGAAATGATGGAGGCCATCCGCCTCTGCCGCCGTGCCGGAAAAGGCGTGTTCACAATGAAGGCCTTCGGCGGCGGAAGCCTGACCGCCACCTACCGGCAGGCCCTGGACTATGTTTTCGGCCAGCCGGAGGTGGACGCTGTCATGATCGGTTTCGGCCGTATATCGGAAATTGACGATCTGATCTCCTATCTGTCCGGTTCCATGGCTCCAGCTTATCAGCCGGATGTTTCCCATAAGCGGATTCATATCAACCAAGAAGACTGCGAGGGCTGCGGCGCCTGCCGGGCGGCCTGCCCGGCTGGCGCCATCTTCTGGAACGGCAGCGGTCTGGCCGAAGTGGATCCGGACCGCTGCCTCACCTGCGGCTACTGCACGCCGGTCTGCCCGGTCCGCGCTGTGATCATGTACTAGAAAAATCTTCTGACACACGAAAATGACGCAACAAGCCAACTTTTTTGTCTTGTTGCGTCATCTCATTTTTCTACCTGCCATTACACGCTTCAATTTTCCCGATTATTATTCGCAATAATTACGTTTTATTACTATAAAGTAATTTTTATACAGCGAATATTTTCTATTTTGGGTTTGATTTACGTATAATTTAGCGCATCCAGGGAATTTGTTGACGCAAAACACGTTGAAATCACCGGGTTTGCGTCATTTTGCCGTATTCATCTCACGCGTCCCACGTTTTTCTGCTGCGCCGCTTACTTTTCGATCTCGCCGGGCCAGTCCAGAATGCCGCCGAACTCGCGGATGTCGGAATAGCCCAGATTCGCCAGTTTTGCGGCGGCCTGCTTGCTCCGGTTGCCGCTGCGGCAGTAGACCAGGATCATCTGATCCGGGTCCGGCAGGACTTCCGACGCCGTCTCTGCCGTGATGGTCTCGTTGGGCAACAGGACGGCACCCGGAATATGGCCGGCTGCATACTCATCCTCTCTGCGCACATCCAGAATGATATAGTCTTCTTCTGTTTTCATCAGGTTTTGGGCCTGTTCCATGGTAATCTTCATGTATCCATCCTCCTTTACCGGGGCACTGCCCGCCGCGTCATCGCTCTGGCTTCCGGCCGCATTTCCACTTTCGCTCACGTTTCCGCTTTCGGCCGCATTTTCGCCTCGGCCGCAGGCCGAAAAAACACCCCCGCACACCGCCAGCACCAGACACAAAATCAGAGCCGAGCGAATATATTTTGCGAAGCGGGAAGATTGCCTGGAAACGCCCGGTCGGTCGAGAAAGCCCCTCACAGCAGTTCCTCCCACTGTGCCTCTTTGAAGCCCACCAGCACCCGGTCCGGCTGGCCGTCTTCGCCGCCTGCAATCAGAATCGGCCGCTTCACCAGCATGCCGTCGGTGGCCAGCAGCGCGATCTGTTCGTCCTCACTCATGTTCGGCAGCCTGTCCTTCAGCTTCAGCTCTTTGTACTTCAGGCCGCTGGTGTTGAAAAACTTCCGGACCGGCAGGCCGCTGACGCGGATCCACTGCCGCAGTTCTTCTTCGGTGGGCTGGTCTTCTTTTATGTCTCTCTGCTCAAAATCCATCTGCCGGGCTTCCAGCCATTTCCGGGCTTTCTGGCAGGTGGTGCATTTCGGGTAACAGATAAATTTCATATTTTTTCTCCTTTCGCTATGTTCCAGTATGGCTGTTTTCTTATGAATTCATACCCGCAAATCCGCTATTTTACGCAGACGACATCCCGGCTTTTCTTGGAGACCGATCACAATTTCCCGGCGCTCCGGCGGTTGACTTTTCCGGCAAAACGCAATAGAATGGATTCGGCAACATGAAATCAAGGAGTCTTTCAAAATGCAGAATGCAGATACAAAAAAATCCTTTCTCACCTCTACTCTGGCCGTTGTTGGTCTGGCTACAATCTGCTGCGGGCTTTGGGGCAGCGCGCCGGTATGCATCAAGCTGGGCTATGAGGCCTTTCAGATTGATCCGTCCAGTACCTTGTCCATTCTGGTGTTTGCGGGAGCCAGATTTTCCATGGCGGGTCTGCTGGTGATTCTGGTGTGCAGTGCGCTCTACCGCAAGCCTCTGGTGCCCCGCCGTGGGTCCTGGCGTGCCATTTTGCCTCTGGCTCTGACCCAGACTGCGCTGCAGTATCTCCTTTATTATGTTGGCGTGGCGCATGCCTCCGGCGTAAAGGCGTCGGTGCTTTCCGGCTCCGGCAGCTTTTTCAGTGTGATCATCGCATGTCTGATCTTCCGGCAGGAAAAACTGACGTCAAATAAACTGCTGGGCTGCCTGGTCGGTTTTGCGGGCATCGTGCTGATTAACCTGTCCGGGCTGACCGGTTCGGCCGACGGCATGTCTCTGGATATGTCCTTTCTGGGTGAAGGGTTCGTCCTGCTTTCCACCATTTCCGGCTCCGTTTCTGCTGTACTGATCCACCATTTTTCACAGAGTGAAAACCCGGTGATGCTCAGCGGCTGGCAGTTTTTCACCGGCGGACTGTTCCTGCTTCTGGTGGGCCTGCTGGGCGGCGGCAGGCTGCCAAATCCCTGCTGGCAGGGGTTTGCGATTCTCTTTTATCTGGCTTTTGTGTCGGCGGTGGCCTACACCCTCTGGAGCCTGCTGCTTTCGCAAAATCCGGTCTCCCGAATTGCAGTTTACAATTTCCTGATTCCGGTGTTCGGGGTGATTTTATCCACCATCCTGCTTCATGAGAAAGGCATGTTCTCCATGACCACAGTCCTCTCGCTTCTGCTGGTCTGCTTCGGTATCTGGCTGGTAAATCGGACCAAGCCGGATTCTGCGGACTGACGAAAACCAGCGAACTAACAAGGGTTTTCCGCCTGGCGAGCTTCGACGATTGCCATTCCTCAGCGGTTCGCCACCAAGTCTCAGCGGTTCATCACGATGAGGCCCACGATGCAGATTCCGATACCAACCAGTTGGTTTGCCGTCATCACTTCTTTATACAGCAGCACTCCGACTGCTGCCAGGGCGACGGCCGTCAAAATGCTGGCCACCGTGGAACCGATGCTGATGTTCCATCCCACCTTATACATGAAGACCGAGGCCACTTCGACCGCAGTGATGGCCATGGCCATGGTCACCGGGGCCCAGTTCATCTTGGATATCTGGGTCGTCAGACTCCTGTCCTGTCCCAAAATCATCCATAGACAAAATGCCAGCGCCGCAGCAACCACATAGTTGAAAAACACTGCGGCAAAGGGGTCCATGGCGCTGGGTACCGATTTGGCGCTGATCTGGTATACGGTATGAGCCACCACCAGCAGGGCGATGGGCCAGCCATAGGTTAATACATTCATTATCTTCTTCTCCTTGTTTTCCTACTCTTTTATTACACTGAATTTGATCTCCGGTTTTCCAAAAAGGTTGATTTGTTTTCTTTTTGAAAACTTTTTGGGCATTTTGGAAAACAGTATTCTATTTTACTACATATATTACTATTTATTACTGTAATAAAATCGAAATCAGTTCAGTTTTGTTCCATATTTCACCAATTTTCCATTTACTACTTGAATTTTTTTACATTCTATTTAATATCCAATCGCCCGGTTTTCCAAATCAGCTGATTCGTTTTCTTTTTGAAAACTTTTTGGGCATTTTGGAAAACAGCCATCGGAAATCAGTCCGGACAAAACGGCTGGAAGGCAGAAGGCAGTGGAATCTCCTCTTCCAGCTGCTCCCGGCTGACCCATCGGAATGCCTGTCCGACGGGCTCACAGACACCTTTGAGCGGCAGGCTGTCTCCGGCGCCACCTCTAATGCCGTCTCCGGCGCCTTCCCAAGAAACCTCTCCCGGGCCTTCCGAGCCGCAGGTGATATAGTAACCGGTCATATCCCATTCCACATGGGAGAAGATGTG
>JBJESY010000074.1:0-4426 GCA_051883035.1 Anaerovoracaceae bacterium
GCGCTGGTAACCGGCATTCAGGTCATCGATCCCACCTGGCATTACATTTCCGACCTGATGCCGGAGCCTGCTTCTATGGCGATGGAGATGAAGCTGGCCTTGAAAGCGGCCTGGGCAGACGGGGTGAAAATCGCCTATGAGCAGAAGGCTACGGCAGTTTCGGATGGCATGCTGACGGTAGAAGATCGGAAGACAGGACAGATCCGAAAAACATACAAACATGGAAAACAGGAATTGAATTTTTATTCATGATTTGTTAGAATAGTACCAGATTCCAAGAGAGGAAATGTGAAAATAATGCTGGAGAAGAGTTTTTCGGATATCTACACCAAGTTTAAGCTGAGCCTGTATTCCAAAGTCTTTAACCAGGATATCGATGTGGAAGATGCGCTGCCGGCTACGGAAGTTCTCTGTGTGGAACTGATCTATGCCATGGGGCGCCCGACCATCAACGAATTTGCTTCTTTTGCACAGCTTTCCGCGCCCAATGCGGCATATAAAGTGGGAAATCTGGTGAAAAAGGGCTATATCCGGAAGGTGCAGAGTGAGGAAGACAAGCGGGAATATCATCTGGAAGTGACGGAAAAGTACATGACCACCTATGGTGTTACCTATGACTACATCGGCAAGGTAATGAAGCGGATCCGCGAGAGATTTTCACCCGAGCAGGTGGAAGAACTGGAGGAGATTCTGGGCGTGATTGATGATGAGCTGATGCCGGAAGTGCAGATCGAGGAAGAACCGAAGGTAAACATTCCATAGGAGGAAACAATGCGTATCGACAAAATTGAGCTTTATCTTGTAGAAAACCGGTTTCACCGCCCATGGCGCACAGCTTACGGTGCTGATCCGGGAAACAGCGCGCTGATTACCTGTATGCGTTCGGGCAGCCATGAAGGATGGAGTGAATCCAGTCCGCTGCCGGGACCTACCTACAGTTATGAATATGGACCGGGTATCTTTGAACTGGCGAAGCGCTTTCTGGCGCCTGCCGTCGTTGGAAAAGAATTTGACAGTGCCCGTCAGCTGAACCAGGCTATGTCTGTTTTTAAGGGTTCTCCGTTCGCAAAGGCCGGAATCGAAATGGCGTGGTGGACGCTGCAGGCAGATATGCAAGGCGTGACCCTGGGTAAACTGCTTGGTGCCACGGCCGACAAAATCGATGTGGGTGAGAGCTTCGGCATTGCCGACAGCTATGATGCCCTCATTGAAGAAATGGGCAAAAGCTTCGACCGGGGCTACAAGCGGGTCAAGCTGAAGATGGCCCACGGCTGGGACTATGACATGCTGGCTGCAGTGCGTTCCGTGTTCCCGAATGAGGTGATTCATGTGGATGCCAATTCCAGCTACAACTGGAACTGCCAGGAAGACCGGGAACTGCTGAAAAGTCTGGACCGGTTCCATCTGGCCATGATCGAGCAGCCGTTCCAGGTGGGAGACTTGTACTACCATGCGAAGCTGCAGGCATGCATCGATACGCCGATCTGCCTGGACGAATCCATCACAGAACCGTGGCAGGCGGAGGAAGCTGCGGAAATGAAGGCATGTCAGTACATCAATGTAAAGACCGGCCGGGCAGGCGGTTTGCAGAACTGCCTGGATATCAATGCCATCTGCCGTCAGGCAGGGATGGGCTGCTGGGTCGGCGGTATGATGGAAAGCGATCTTGGCAAAGCCATCTGCGTTGAACTGGCGGCGGTCCCGGGGATGAATTATTCCCACGACGTGACACCGGCCATGTTCAACTATCCGGACAGCATCACGGAGAAAGAACTGATTCTCGACGAAAATTGCTGTCTGCCTGTTTCAGACAAGCCGGGTACGCCTGTTCTGCCGGATATGAAGAAGCTGCTGCCGAAGGTGGCGGCGAAAGCTGTAATTGAAGCGTAAAAAAAATTGAAAGAACCGGACAGTTTGCCCGGTTCTTTTTTCGTGGGTTTGCTCGATTTCTGATTCGACAAAATCCATCCACCGGACGATTTCTCAGCCGAAAAGCTTTTCTCCGGCCCGGACAATCTGTGCTTCCGTCGGTTCCCAGTAAAAGGTAATCTTCACGATACGCTGACGGCCGGTCTGCGGATCATGACCTGACAGAAGCCAGGTGCTGCCCGGTTCATTGCAGGTAAACCTGCGCCATGCACTGCTGCAGCCCCAGCCCGAGACATCGGCAGACTGCCATGTCTGTTCCAGGCCTTCCATTCGCTGGTCATCCATAAAATGGCTGAGACATATTTCGTACAGGGCATTCCATTTGACATCGACCACTTCATATTCCAGCTCCGGCGGTGTTTCTCTCTGCACAGGAGGCGCCAGCTGGCTCATTTCGCTGTATGCCAGAAGGGGCGTGGCCTGATGACGATTTTCGTAAGAATAATAAGGATAGCCGCCTGTATCGGTCAGATCCTCTGCCGTCAGCAGCAGTTCATCCTGCTTCCTGTCCCAGTAATACAGGGAGCCATCCGAAGCAGGCACCCAGTTGCTTTCCTTATTCTCAGAAGCATGCGGCGCATCATAGATGACAAATCCCAGAATGAGCAGGGTCGCAGCTGCCATAATGACGAGAGTCAGGAAAAAAGCCGATGCTCCGGTAATTGTCATGTTCTTTCGCCGGGATGCACCGGTTTCACGGAGATGCTGCCGGATCACGTTGACAAAGAAAGCCACGATGGCAATCACAGCAAGTGCAAGGAGTACACCGGAAAAGGTCACATCCGGCTGGAACAGAAAAACCGGAAGCAGGCAGAGCGCGGAGAGCAGTAAAGCAGCAACGGCCAGGATTCTCCCCGTTCCGGCTCCCGAATCCGGCAAGGTGCCGGCACCGGCGGCCACGGCTGTCTCGCTTTTTTTCTTCCAGAGAAAGAACGGTATCATTTCGGAAATGATTGCCAGCAGGAGAAACAGATACAGGATCGGAAGCATGGTATTCAGCGGGCTGGAGAAGAAACTGACCGGATCTTGACCGATTCTGGAAGGCACCTGAACAAACTGGAGACAGCAGAGAAAGAGAAGAAGAATCCAGCTTGAATACAGGGTTTTTCGCATGGTCTGGCAGATGGTGTCCAGCTGCGTGACTGGATCGGTTTCCAGAGGTACCGGATTGCTGTCCCGGCTGCAGAAGATCTGCATACTCTGCCGACTTGCAAGCAGCGTCCAGCCTGCCGATTGGCAGAGTTCACGGTACAATTCCCGATTTCGATCCGGCAGCGGATCGAAATCGGACAGTTCCGGACGGTAGGTGACAGCAAAGTGAATCCTCTGGGCAGAAATCGCTTCATAACGCCAGAAGACCCGGCCACATTCCTTTAAAAGCCAGCCTTTTTCTGCCATGGCTTCCAGATGGCGTTCGATTCCGGTATAATCATAAAACAGAAAGTGTTCGAAACGCATCCGTTCGGTCTTCGAGTGAACTTTCCGACTCATAGTCCGTTCTCCTCTCTGATATTCAGGCATAAAACTTTATCCTTTGCATCATCCACGCGCAAAGTGGCCGCAGCTTCCGGCCATGCAGTAAAACGGCGGTAATCTTCTGCCAGCTGCTCCAGACGCCGGTACTCGGCATCCAGCGCAGCACGTCCCGCAGCGTTAATGCGGTAGCTCCGCTTTCTTCCTTCTGCGGCGGTTTCCTCAATCATGCCGGCTTCCAGAAATTTCTCCAGAAGATTGTACAAGGTACCCGGCCCGATCTGCACCCGGTCGCCGGTCATTCGCCGGACCGTTTCCATTATGTCCGTGCCGCAGCATTCGTTCTGCAGGCAGAGCAGAATGTAAAACATCTGCTCCGTCAAAGTCTGAAATTTTTCTCTTGGCATACTGTTCCTCCTTCTATCGAATATCGATATTTCTTAGTACTATTATATTATCGAATATCGATATTGTCAACCAGAAATGGTCGTGGTTTTCCGAAATGCCGAAAATGTTTTCCAAAAGAAAACAAAAAGCAGATTTCGGAAAACCGACGACAGCATTTTCATGTATTACCCCATGAAAAAGAGAGTTTATACGGAATCGACACTGGAAATGGAACAAAATAGAAGTAATTATAAGTGTGATATGTAAAATAATAACTGTATGGATGATGCATGTTTTCCACAATGCCGAAAATGTTTTCCAAAAGAAAACAAAACGCCGCTTTTGGAAAACCGCAGCAGAAAAAAACTCGCATAAATCGGAATTATGAGAGTTTTTCTGCGAAATGGGCGACGATTTCATCCATGAGCATGTTTTTTAAATCGGAATCCTTCCGGCTCATTTCGTAGCCATGGCCATCCGCGGTGGTGACCTCGATCACCCGGCTGTTTTCATAGGCCGCAGCGCACTGCCGGCTTGTTTCGTCCGTAACCACATGATCCAGGGTATTGCAGATGACAAGCACCGGTTTGTCTCCGAAAGAATCCCCGTGGGCGCACGGATCGTAATTCTCAAACTG
>JBJESY010000075.1:0-4414 GCA_051883035.1 Anaerovoracaceae bacterium
TTAATCTGCTCACCCATCGTTGCCAATATTTCTTCTGTTCCCGGTAATATATTATGGTGTTAATGTCAATATTAGAAAACATTATGGTTTCATCAAACGTGCGGTACTTCTTTCTGTTTCATACGCTGTTCTTTACGAAAAAACCCCGAACATCTCCGTTCGAGTTTATTCTTCGAGTTTCTATCGTCTACCCATACGTATCGGTCAAAAAAAGCCAAAAAAGGTCGGGTTCTCCCTCACCATAGCAATCTATTATTTTACTTTGTATCCATTTAATTTCATATCGCAGGCATTTTTGCCTGGTTTTAGAGCGAACACCGAGGAAAATCGAGCAATGGCAAAATCGGGACACAACCTTTTTTGCGTTTTTTGATGTCATATGTATGTGTTAGGCAAAGCAAACTGACTTGATTGACGTCCCGGGACGAATCATGGTTTTCACATTGGGGAGCATATCAGCAATAAAAACCATCAAAATGTTCCCCAATGGCATGAACCTGCTTTTTCGTGATTTCGTGCAGACTCTCATGTCGGACTTGCACTGAGCGCCGACAATGCCACCCGGAAATGCTACATGGCAGAATTGTTATAATACCTTCCCTTTGATTACAGGCTTGAAAACAGGCCCATGCAAAGAGAAAACGAATATATGAATTTGTATTCATATATTCGTTTTTTTATGCAATCGTATTCTTCAATTTTCATCTTGCTGCCGCCAACCGTTTTCCAAAACCGGCGAAAAGTTTTCTTTTGGAAAACAATTTGAGCATTTGGGAAAACGAGGAGCATGATTCCGGCGAGATTCCGGTTTGCAAAGGGAGTTTTACGGGAGTTTTTCCTTTACAAACGTCCGACGCGCCCATCTTCCCGGGGAGTTTGCGGATTTTGCTCAGCAAAATCCGGGCTGCAGGCATGTATATCCATGCTGGTTTTCCAAATTCGGCAAAAAGTTTTCTTTTTGAAAACGATTTGGGCATTTCGGAAAACAGGGGGCATCCGGGGCGCATCCGGGACCCGCCGAATGGCCCGCCGGCAGCGTCATCAGGCTTTCTTTTCTTTTTTCGCAGGCAGCGGCTGGCTGACGATTTCTTCGGCCCGCTCGATGGCGGCATCGATGTTCCGGCAGATGTTTTTCAGACCGACCTTTTTCACGAAGCCGGCTTTTTCCATGACGTGGAGCGGCTGCTCGTTGACGTGGGAAAGAATCAGAGTGATGTTCTTTTTCCGGCAGCGTTTCAGGAGATCCGTCAGGGCGTTCATGGACGTGGTGTCCAGAGCCGGCACGCTGCGCATGCGGAGAATCAGGCAGCGGGTGCCCGGGTGGGCCACGATATCCCGCACCTGGTCTGCCGCACCGAAGAACAGCGGACCGGTGATTTCGAACACGGTGATGGTTTTCGGAATCCGGCGGAGATGGGCCTGCTCGGCAGCTTCCTGCACATGGGCGATTTCACGATCCATAGGCGTCACATTTTCCTCTGCAGTATCCAGCGGGGATTCTGCGATGTCTTCCACATCTTCGGCATATTTCCACTTGATAACGTCGGTCTCTTCGCTCATCCGCTTCATGAACAGTACGCAGGCCATGATCATACCCACCTCGATGGCAACCACCAGGTCGAAGACCACCGTCAGGACGAAGGTCAGCACCAGCACGATGATATCGCTCTTCGGAGAGGTGCGCAGGATGCGCAGGAAGGTTCTCCACTGACACATGTTATATGCCACCATGATCAGGATGGCTGCGATGGTCGGCATCGGAATCAGGGCCGCATATGGCATGAGAACCACCAGAACCAGCAGCAGGACCAGCGCATGGACCATACCTGCGATTGGTGTTCTGCCTCCGTTTTTCACATTGGCTGCAGTTCTGGCGATGGCGCCGGTGGCCGGGATTCCGCCAAAGAGTGCGGAAGCCACGTTGCCTACGCCCTGGGCTGTCAGCTCTGTATTGGAGCGATGGCGTCCGTTGATCATGCCATCTGCCACCACGCAGGACAGCAGCGACTCGATGGCCGCCAGAATGGCGATGGTGAACGCATCAGGCAGAGCGGTTTTGATCAGTCCGTATGTAATATGAGGAATGTGGAACGTCGGCATCGCATTGCTGATGGTATACAGGTCACCGATGGTATTCACATCCAGCGGCAGCAACTTCGTCATGGCGATGCCTGCCAGCACGGCCACCAGAGACGCCGGCACCCGGTCCCAGAACTTCGGAATCAGATACAGGATGGCCAGGCAGACCACGCCGACAATCAGCGCATCCAGATTCCAGGTGGAAAATCCGGCAGCAAACGCCTGCACCTTTTCCATGGTTTCCACCGTTGGCATGCCTTCCGGGTAGGTCACACCGAAGAAGTCCTTCAGCTGTCCCAGCACGATGGTCACTGCAATACCGGAAGTAAAACCGGTGGTAATGGTAAATGGAATGAATTTGATCAGATTTCCCAGACGGAACAGGCCCATGAGAATCAAGATGATGCCTGCCAGAATGGTGGCGGTGGCCAGGCCGTCCATGCCGTTTCTGGCCACGATCCCTGCTACAATGGTAGCAAAGGCTGCCGTCGGCCCGGACACCTGTACGGCACTGCCGCCCAGGGCAGAAATCAGGAATCCTGCGATAATCGCTGTGAAAATTCCCTGTTCCGGGCCGACGCCGGATGCCAGTGCCAGTGCAATGGACAGCGGGAGTGCAATGATCGCCACAATGACACCGGCGACCAGGTCTTTTGTGAATTGTTCTTTGGAGTAATTTTTTAACGTCGTAAAGAGCATGGGCTGCATCTTTTCCATAGAGTGTCGTTCCTTTCTGAAGTTCCTTTCTTCTCTCTCATAAAAATTAGCAAAAATTTAGCATAACATTTTTATTATGCCAGATTTTACCCGGCTTGTCCAGAAAAAACTTCACAGAAAAAAGGCGTTGACAGTGTACTATTCATCATGGTACACTTAATACGCAAAAGGGATTTTAGCATACACCATGAAAGGGGGATTCACATGTTCGAGCTTGACCTGAAAAGTCGGAAATCCATCTACGAACAGGTCATGGACAATCTGAAAGAGCAGATTATGACAGGAACGCTGCAGGCCGGCGACAAACTTCCGTCTGTACGGGAGCTGTCCAAGGCCATCACCGTCAATCCCAATACGATTCAGAAGGCGTACCGGGAGCTGGAGCGCCAGGGCTACATCTATACCACGTCAGGGGTGGGGACCTTCGTGGCAGACCGCAGCCAGGTGCATACCGACCAGCGTGCACTGGAAAGCGCAAAAAAGAATTTTGACGAGGCATTCCGTCAGCTGCTCTACCTTGGCCTGACGTATCAGGAAGCCAGGGAGACCGCCATGACCATTATGGAAGAAAGGAGACCCGACTATGATTAAAATAGAAAATGTCACGAAACGTTTCGACGGGTACGCGGCGCTGGATCATTTCAGCCTGACCGTACCGAAGGGCGCAATCTACGGCCTCATGGGCCTCAACGGCGCCGGCAAAACCACCATTATCAAGCATCTGTCCGGCCTGCTGATTCAGGACGAGGGCACCATCACCATCGACAATCAGGAAATCGAGGGCAACGAAGCTCTGAAGGCCCAGATAGCCGTCATTCCCGACGAGCTGTTCTTTTTCCGGGGCTACAACCTGATCCAGATGAGCAAATTTCACCGCAAAATCTATCCGCTCTGGGATGAGGACCGGTTTCAGGCCATGGTGGCCGATTTCGGGCTGCCGGAGAAAGGAAATATCGGAAAGTTTTCCAAGGGAATGAAGAAGCAGGCTGCGTTCTGCCTGGCGCTGGCCGGAAAGCCCGACTACCTGATTCTGGATGAACCGGTGGACGGTCTGGATCCCATCGTGCGTCGCAAGCTGTGGCACTATATTATGGACGACGTGGCAGACCGTGAGATGACCGTGCTGGTTTCTTCTCATAACGCCAAAGAAATGGAAGACATCTGCAACTATATCGGCATCATCGCCGACGGCCGCATGGTCTTCGAAGGCGATCTGCTGGAGCTGCTGCCTGCAACCATCGAGGAAATCTTCATCGAAAAGCTGGGAGGTGGATTCAATGAAAAATAAGAAAATTTTCAGCCTCTCCAAGGCGCTGATCACCGAAAATCTGAAACTGCACTGGTATCTGCCGGCTCTGTCCTTCATCGCTTACTTCATGGCAGGCATCTTCCCGCTGATCATGGACAGCAGCCTGCGGACGGATCCCAACCGCACCTATCTGGAAGATTCCCTCAATAATATGAATTTCTTCTTCGGTCTGCTGCTGGTGGCCGCGCCGCTGATTGCAGCTGTCATGGTGATGGGATTTCTCCATAAGCCGGCCCGGGCCATGACCATCCATGCCCAGCCGTTTTCTAGAAACCGGATCTACTGTTCCCAGATTCTCACCGGCTGGCT
>JBJESY010000076.1:0-4412 GCA_051883035.1 Anaerovoracaceae bacterium
TCCTTCGATTTCGATACCGTCATCCATGGTGAGCATCACCTGCTCATGGATATAGATCGTATCACCAAAATCATCGATGGTGTACGGCTTTTCCGCCAGCTTTCTGGTGGAAATCACATTTTTCGCAGCATTTTCAACCAGGTTCTTCACCTTTCTGTACGTTCTCTGATTCGGATTCTGATTCATGTTCTGATTCATTCGTCTTCCCCCTTCATGGCCTGATACACAGCTTCATTTTCTTCCTGCTGGGCTTCCCAGTAGTCCTCGATCGGATGTCCTTTCCCCACCCGTCTGTAGATTTCACGATAGGCATTAACCGTCGTATGGTTGGCTGCGGAATCATCGTCCCAGTCATCCTCATGTTCGTAGGGCGGATCGCATTCCCACCCGCATTCTCTACAGATATGCCCGATTCCAAAGGTATACTTGCCGCAGATCACGCATCTGTGAATTTCTTTCTCGGAATAGATCCGATACATCAACCTCAGCGATTCCAGTGAAGATGTGTACATTTTCTGATCAATCACGGCTCTGATAAATTTCAACAGTTTCATGATATCACCACCTTACCCAGATTGCCGGGCGAACGCCCACCGTTTCGTTATAGACAAATTCCCCATGGGTTGTAATCGCACCGAACGGATACACTGCCGCCGCCTTATTGTGCCACTCGCTTGGCGTTCTGAGCCACCAGGAGTTTTGCCGGCGCCATCCCATTTTTTCACACTTTGCCTTGAGATAATCCGTGGAAAACGTCATTCGTTCCTCATCGCTCGGGAAACACCAATGGGCTTCCATGACAGATAGTGCGAACACCTTATCCTCTGTCTCGTATTCTTCCTGCGGAACATGTTCCGCCACACGAAACAGACTGACCGGCGTGAACTCTTCCTGTGTATATTCATCATCCGGATTTTTCAGCGTCGTGGTCAGAATCTGCGCTTTTTCTTCCTCTGTGAAGGCCTGCGCATAAAACGTCTCATTCATCCACTTCCGCAGCTTGCTGTCACGCCAGGTAATGTGGTCTTCTTTTTCATCAAAGACAATGGCGTCGATACAGTACTTCGAAATCAGAAGAGCCCGGTCTTTTTCAAATCGCAGCGGCGTCCATTCGATCATCGCTTCTTCGCCTGCGGCCGTAAACGGATAGGCACCGAACAAAATCGGCAGTCCGAACGCTGCTTTGGTATGCAGGGGGAGGTCGTCGATGGCGTCCATATCCATCTGCGTGACCCGAAAATGGTATTCCGAAATGTCATATCTGCGGCTCGCATCAAAGAGCGCTGCCCGCAGATCTGCCTCAAGTTCAACCGGCTCAATCACCTGTACCGTATCGATGTGTTCCAGTGCAAACCGCCGCATGGCGTAATAGCTGACCTGCACTTCCACCAGCACGGACCCGTCAAATCCCAGCATCCATTCCGGCACCTCGTCGGTTTCTGTAATGGTGATTTCCCGGCCAAAGTATTCCACAATATCATCGACGAGATATTCTTTCGCATAAAACGTGAATTTCATAGGCTTTTCCAGACCCATGACCGGATCCGCCAAAATCTGTCTGCAGTACTCTGCTTCCGAAATCTGTGTGTTCACATTCTCGAACCGCTGCGCCCTTTCCTGCAGAACCTTCATGTCTTTCAGATGATCGATCTTGTAGCTGCGGAGTCCATGCTCATATTTGTCATCGTTCCAGCCGATCAGATAATAGGTGCCCTCATGGAGCAGCATGCGGTACGGACTCAGCGTGCGCCGGCTGTGTGCATGGAGCTTTTTATCTGTTCCGTATTCGCAGTACTGAAATGCGATTTTCAGATTCCTGCTGATGGCATCATCGATCAGACTGATATTATTGAACAGTTCCGCATTATCACTCTTTACGTTTTCATTAATCGTGTAAAGGTGTTTTACATTGGAAGCGAAATGGGCCCCGGAAAGTCTGCTCAGCTTGTCGATCAAATCTTTCGTATAGTTGGGCTTCATATATCGGCTTGACATGACCGCATCGATCAGCAGACGCAGTTCCGAATCTTCAAAGGTTCTGGATGCGATCCAGCTTCCGTCCCGGTCAGACAAAATGTCCACGTCCAGTTCCTGGCGCAGATGTTCTACGGTCCTGCCAATGGCTTTCCGCTCAACGGACAGATTGTACTCGCTGTCCAGATAGCGTGCAATTTCGTCCTGCTTCAGATGATGATATGCATCACTGTGTTCTTCCAGGATTCGCAGAATACATAAAGGAATGAGATTTCTTGAAGTTACGTTATACATGCATCAATCACCTCCAATACCAGTGTATCAGAGAAAAATCCGAAAATCAAATAAACCGTGTCCCATAAATGGGACATGCGGTTTTTTCACACAAAAATATTATTGTTCCGACTTGAGCCAAAGGAACAATGGTCGATGTTGTATAATTTCTTTTTTTCTGAGTGAAATTAAAACATTTCTTTTTTTGGCCTCAAAATGGCAAAAAAATAAGGGGCGATGTTGTATGATTTCGCTCCTTTTCGTGATTGATACAACGGAATGTGAAGATTTTCGAAAGTGCGTTGTATGAATTGCTTAAAATCGATGATTCATACAACATTTCGCACTGTATTTTGCGTTTTTCTATCGCGATGTTGTATGAATCCGGGGATTTCAGAATTTCATACAACATCAGTTTTCATTTTTCTCACGACGGGCGTCCGGATTCTTTCTGTCCGAAAAATACGACTATTCCTTTTGTCCCTGCTTCAGATCCCGCAGCGTCATCAGCTGCAGCGGAATCGCCGCGGCAAAGGTAAGTAAATCCGAGATAGGCTGTGCCGCCTGCACGCCAAGCATGCCGAAGACAGGCGTCAGGAGCAGCAGTGCAAGCACCAGGAAGAGTCCCTGCCGGGCAACCGCCAGGAACGTGGCAGGACCCGTGCGGTTGATGGTCTGCAGCATCATGTTGCTCGCCACAATCCAGCTGGACAGCGGGAAAGTCAGACATTGAAGCCGCAGGGCCAGTGTGCCGAACTGAATGACATCCGGGTCATCCCGGAACAGAGCCACCAACTGCGGCGCCAGCGCGATACCCAGACACGCAAATACAATCAGGAACACCGTCGCCGTTCTGACACAGTACCAGAATCCTTCCCGAACCCGGTGCCACAAGCCTGCACCGTAGTTGAAGCCGCACACCGGCTGGAACCCCTGTCCGAACCCCACCAGGGCAGAGCCTGCCGTCATCATAATCCGGTTTACCACCGTCATGGCCGCGATTGCCGCATCGCCGTAAATGCCGGCAGAATGATTGAGCACGATGGCGCCCACCGAGGCCAGCCCCTGGCGTCCCAGAGAAGGCAGACCGCCCCGGATAATCTCAATCAGATACTCCTTTGTAATCCGGAATCGGTCGAAGCGAATGACGATATTTCCGCCCCGTCTGCACTGGATCAGCAGCACACAGAAGCTGACAAACTGGCTGAAAATCGTCGCAATAGCCGCCCCGGCGACCCCCAGTCCCAGCCCGAAAATCAGCAGCGGATCCAGGACAATATTCAGCACTGCGCCGGCGGTGATGCCCACCATGCCGTAGATGGCACTGCCCTGAAACCGAAGCAGATTGTTCAGAACCAGCGAAGCGGTCATCCACGGTGCACCGATCAGGATAATCCGAACATAACTTCTGGCATACGGAATGATGGTCTCTGTAGAACCCAGCATACGCACCAGCGGCGTCAGGAGGAACTGTCCCAGAATCAGCAAGACCACGCCGGTCATCATGGCCAGGAAAAATCCAGTCGCTGCCATCTCTTCCGCAGCTTCCCGGTTTTGCCGGCCCAGCTCCCGGGATACGAAATTCCCGCTTCCATGTCCGAAAAAGAATCCGATGGCCTGGATAATCGCCATCAGGGAAAACGCAACGCCTACCGCTCCGGTGGCCGTATTACTGTGCATCTGTCCCACGAAAAACGTGTCCGCCAGGTTATAGAAGGCGGTGATCATCATGCTGATGATGCACGGCACCGCCAGATGCCGGATCAGTTTACCCACCGGTTCTTCCGTCATCTGCTGAAATTTTTCTTCCTGCTTCTGCAACTGCTGATTCATTTTTTACTGCTCCTGTTTCCCGATTCGTTTTTTCCAACTTTTCAATAAAATATAATGTCAAAAAAGTCAACTTTTCAAATTCTAAACTCGCCTCAGAAACCTTCCGGCAGAGGCCTGCAGGAACTTTTTTTCTCCTGCCTCCTCGAAATCCACAATCAGCGCTGCTGAATCCGAAGACACCACCACGCCGGCGCCGAATTTTCTGTGTTGTACCCGGCATCCCACAGGGAAGCATCCCGCAGGGAAGGCTTCATCCGCACTATCTGCGTGCGGTTGACGTGCTTCCTGCTGCAGAAACGCCCGGAGAAACGGACACTCCGCTCCCTTGTAAT
>JBJESY010000077.1:0-4396 GCA_051883035.1 Anaerovoracaceae bacterium
CCTTTCGAAACATCTGTTCTTTTTCTATAATATAACAGAATAAATGTTCTCTGTCAATAAGAAAATAAACAAATGTTCGAAACGGGACGATTTATTTTAGAAAATCTGTAAAATTCCGTATGTCTGTGTGATCATGATCAGAACTGGAAGCAGATAGGAAATCACAAGATTTACGACTGCCAGAATCATGGACGCCTTGTACTGCCGGTCATATTTGTCTACAACGCCTGCGATCAGACCGATCAGCGCAGCAGCACAGCCTACCTTCGGACCGAAAATCCCTGCAGCAGCAGTTATGAAAGAAAAAATTCCCATAAAAGTAGCGAAAAAATAAAACGGTCCGTCACCATAAAAATTACTCAAACTTACGGTGGCACAAAGGAGCAAATAGGATATGACAGCAACCATGGAAAGCAAAATTGTGGCCATACTGATTTTATTGAATACCGTCAGCGATTTCCAGAAGTTCTTCCATTTCGAATCGGTATTCTCCTTATTCCGTCTATGTTCTATCATCATAAAAATCAGATAAATCAAGATAACGGCTGCACCGCAGATCAGTATGAGTTTCCGATCTGTCCGCATCATGACGAAATCAAGAAGTCCGGCTTTTTCCACAGAATAAAATGTATTATCCGCTTCTCCGGGTGTTCCTTTTACCAGACAGATTGAAAACAGTATGGAAAGAACAAATCCTCCGATCAATCCCATGTTTCGCAGGAATGGAATGCATCGGCGGCTTCCCCTGCAATACGTTTTCAGATTCCAAAGAATCAGAAGAAGTGTTGCAATAAACAGGAATCCAATCTGAAAGAATGCCTGATATCTTGTACTGAAAAAGCCGTATGAGGTTGGATTGGAAATGCTCTTATACAGAAACCTTTCATTTGAGGAATAAAACACCAGCGTCAAAATCAGAAAATAAGCCAGATGAAGCGTCTTTTCCGAAAGAATTGTATTCCTGACAAAATCCTTCCGGTCAGAGGCCGGCCAGCATACCGGACGTTCCGGATGGCGCATGGTTTTCCGTTCTTCATTATTGTAAAACTGCCTCTTTTTTTCCGGATTAGATTGTGTTTCAGATTTCGATTGTGCTTCATCCGCCAGAAGTTCATCCACAGTGACATGCAGGTGCTGTGCCAGAGCAGATAATACGGAAATGTCCGGATAGCCCTCCCCTGTCTCCCAGCGTGAAATCGTTTTATTGCTTACATTCAGCTTTTCTGCCAGCTGCAGCTGCGTCAGTCCCTGTTTCTTTCGAAGCATAGAGATTCTTTCGCCAAATTCTTTTGCGTTCATCGATTCCTCCATCTCAATTCCATTGTACTCTTTTGTCCTTTCATTGTACCATAGAACACAAAAAAAGCCTATCTGAATTTCAGGGAAAAGAGTCCATGAATCGCAGACAGGCCGAGCGTACGGATTTTGCAAAGAAATACCAGCAATCAGCGGCTGATTTTCGCATAGATCCGGTCCAGATATTTATCTATTTTCTTGCGGTAAACGATGCAGAGGCAGAATGCGATAACCGCAGCAGCGGCGACAATGGCCATTCCGATGTAGTTTCCCCGATCCCAGAGCATGCCAAACAGCAAACAGCCAATCATGCCTGGCAATCTGCCTGCAGCCGACAAAATCAGAAATGGTTTGAACCGGATTTCCGAAACACCTGCTGCGTAACTGACCACGTCCTTTGGGATTCCGGGGATCAGATACAGAAGGAACACCAGTGTATATCCTCTTTTGGAGTTCAGGCGGGAAATATAGTAGGACATTTTTTCTTCGCCGAAAAACAGGTGAAGAAAATCGCGCCCCAGGAGTTTGGCCAGCAGGAATGAGATTCCTGTGCCGATGACAGCACCGACCATGGCGTAAAGCAGCGCCAGCCAGAAGCCGTACAGATAGCCCGCGGCCATCTGGAATACCTGGCCCGGGATAATGCTGATGACCACCTGAAGAATCTGGAGACCGATGTAGACGAAAATAGACTGTGTTTCATAGTGTTCCAGATATGCCACCACATCATCAAAGTCCTTGAAGCTGGTCATCCAGGCATGGTGAAAAAAGTAAATATAAAGCGGAACCGCCACGACGATGGCTGCCAAAAGTGTGATCTTCAGAATGGAAATCACCAGTTTCCGCTTGTTTTCCTGCTTTTCTTTTTTGATATTGTCAATTCCTGTACCCATTTTTGATCTTTTGTTGAGCCGGTCCACCCCCTTTGGACCGGCAGATGACTCTTGCTATTTGATGGTGATCAGATTCTTTCTCAGCAGTGCATCGATGGATTTGATGACGCCGAATTTGGAATGTTCATAGGTCAGCCCGCCCTGGAAATATACATTATAAGGCGGGCGAATCGGTGCATCGGCGGAAAGCTCAATAGAAGATCCCTGAACGAATGCACCTGCAGCCATAACCACCTGTGATTCATATCCGGGCATGTCCCATGGAACCGGTGCCACATGGGCATCGATCGGCGCTGCTGCCTGAATTCCCTCGCAGAAGGTAACGACAGCTTCCGGGCTGCCCAGGCGGATGGCCTGAATGATATCGCTTCTGGTGTCATCCGGTTTCGGACAGATTTCGTATCCCAGTTTCTCATAGGCTCTGCCGCAGAGAACAGAACCTTTTACAGCTCCGTTTACGACCTTTGGCGCCAGAAACATACCCTGAAACATGGCTCGGGTCTGACCGAAGGTCAGTCCGCATTCTCCGCCGATGCCAGGACAGGTCATGCGATACTGGATCTTATCAATCAGGTCCTGTCTGCCGGCCACATATCCGCCGGTCAGCGCCAGACCTCCACCAGGATTTTTAATCAGTGAACCAGCAATGACGTTTACACCCACATCGGTAGGCTCTTCAATATCCAGAAATTCGCCGTAACAGTTGTCCACCATTTTAATGATGTTCGGATTCAGTTCGGTGACAAACTGTGCCCACTGGCGGATCTGGTCGATGGTGATGGCTTTTCTCCAGCCGTAGCCGGTTGCACGCTGCACAGTGACCATACGTGTTTTCTCTGAAATCGCATTTCGTACGCCTTCCAGGTCGATAGAGCCGTCCGGCAGCAGTTCCACCTGTTTATAAGTGATTCCGTAATCCTTCAGCGAACCGTTTCCTTCTCCGCGAATGCCGATGACTTCTTCCAGTGTGTCATAGGGACCGCCTGTACAGTAGATCAGTTCATCTCCGGGACGTAGAATTCCCAGCAGCGTAATGGCTAGTGCATGGGTGCCGTTTACGATGGTCGGGCGTACCAGAGCTGCATCTGTATGGAAGATATCTGCATATAACTGTTCCAGCTTCGCCCGTCCGGCGTCATCATAGCCGTAGCCGGTATTCCAGCCGAAGTGCATATCTGCCACTCTGTTTTTCTGAAATGCATCCAGAATCTTATACTGGTTGTATGCCATGATGTCATCCAGCTTTTCAAATTGGGCGGATACGTCTGCTTCTGCTTCCGCAATCAGTTCTAATACCCGGGGATCGATTTTAAACTGTTCTTTTAACAGCTGATTCGTATAGTTCATTTGAATACTTGTTTCCTTTCTTTCTGTCTGTTGTTATCTCTGATTTATTGTTCCTTGCGTTCGATTTCCCATTCCATATCTTTTACCAGGTCCCGCTTGACATTCTGCTTATGACGGGCGTAAAGCTGGGTCGTGGTGACCTGCTCGTGATCTAGAAGTGCCTGAACGTCGAAAATGGAATTACCACGGCCGATGAGGCTTGTGGCTGCGGTGGCGCGGAGCTTATGGGGGCTGTAACCGGCTTTTCTGCTTGTTTCCATGGCGATGGATGTGTACTTCTTTACCAGTTCGCGAATCTGACGCTCTGTCATACGACGTCCCTGCAGGGAAAGAAACAAAGCGTCTTCATGGCCTTCCTGAATCCGGCTGCTTTCTGGCCGTTCCAGTTCCAGATAGTCCTGCACCACCATGGTGACCGAACGATTCAGCGGCATGAGTGCTTCCTTATCTCGTTTCCGGTATATTTTAAACTCTCCCCTCTTCCAGTTGAAGGAAGAGACGTTCAGCTGCTGCAGCTCGGAAAGACGCAGTCCATAGGTCAGAAAAAGAACCAGAATGGCTTTATCCCGCAGCTTTGTCTTTTCCCAGTAGGAATGTTCATGGGCTGTAAGCCCGGTTCCGTTGGTTACTGCATCCAGCATGATCATCACTTCGTCATCCTGCAGCGCTTTGATTTCCCGTTCTCCGGGTTTCGGCACACGGATGGGATCAAATCCGTCCGTGATATTTTTTTCCAGAAGCCCGTCTCGGTAAAGCTGCTTAAACAGGACTGAAACCGAAGATTTCTTTCGTGCCAGTGTTTTATTGGTATTCTCGTAAACGTAGATATTTTTCTCCGTTTCCACCTTGTATTTGCGGCA
>JBJESY010000078.1:0-4392 GCA_051883035.1 Anaerovoracaceae bacterium
CGGTTCCTTTTCTCTGTATCCCCAGGTCTCGCCGGTCACCAGGTTCTGATAATAAATACCGCCCCTGCCCTGATTTTCTCTTTCGATTTTCTGAATTTCTTCGATGATTTCTGTCTTTCTGTCCATTCTATTCTTTTCCTCTTCTCAAAATCTGTCCGCTCCGTGCGCCGGTGTGTCTTCCGTTTTCGGCGGTCAGAACGCCGTTCACATACACTCTGTGGATTCCCTCACAAGGCTGTTTCGGCTTGCCGTAATCCGGTGTATCCTTTATGGTATCGAAATCAAAGAGTACCAGGTCCGCCCACATGCCTTCCCGGATCAGCCCCCTGTCCTGCAGACCCAGTCTGCCAGCCGGAAGGCCTGTCATTTTGAATATGGCCGTTTCCAGCGGAAACAGGTTCCGCTCTCTGCAGTATTTTCCGATAATTCTCGGGAACGTACCGTACCATCTCGGATGGGGCTGCCCCGGATAATCCAGCGACACGGCCTCGCCATCGGAGCCGACCATGACAAACGGCTGCTTCATGATATATTCGATATCCTCTTCACACATGCCGAAGTTGACTTCACCCACCCGGCACCGTTCTTCCACCACCAGATCGAAGCAGGCATCTGCAGGATCCACACCACGGAGCTCTGCGATTTCTTCGATGGATTTGCCCACGGTCCACTGGTTCTTCTCGCTTTCTACATATGCGATAAAGATATCGCCCCATCTCCCGATGTGGGACGCATTAGCCTCTTCATTGATGCGTCTGCGCTGCTGCGGATCCGTCAGCCTGGAAAGCATGGCATCCACTCCGCCTTCAAATGCCCACAGCGGAACGTTGCTGTCCAGGGTTGTGGCAGACGCACTATACGGATACTGGTCCGCTTTCACATCCAGTCCGCGACGCCGTGCTTGCTCCATCAGTGCGATGGTGGTGCGGCAGTGTACCTGCCAGACGGATTTTCGCGTGACCTTATGGTGGGAAATCTGCAGCGGTGCACCGGACCGCTCCGCGATCTCCAGTGCTTCCTTCACGGCCTCCACCACACCTTCTCCCTCATCCCGCATATGGGTTTCATAAAACGCCCCGAAAGGCACCAGTTCCCTGCAGAGTTCTGCCAGTTCATCTGTATCTGCATAGCAGCCCGGCGGATAGATCAGTCCGCTGGACAGGCAGAATGCCCCGTCCTCCAGTGCCTGACGCAGCAGAACCTTCATATGCTTCATCTCTGCATCCGTTGGTTTTCTGGCATCAAACCCCATGGCCGCCAGACGAATGCTGCCGTGTCCCACTGCGGTTCCGAAATTGGTGCTGGTCTTTTTTTCTTCCATCCGCTCCAGAAACTGACCGATGGTTTCCCATGTATATTCCAGATCACCCACATAGTCCTTCAACATCTGCTTTCTCTCTGGATCCTGGCTGACCGGAGCCACCGACAGGCCGCAGGCACCGCCGATCTCTGTGGTGACTCCCTGAAAAATCCGGCTCTCCGCCTGCGGATATTTCAGAAGGGATGTATCACTGTGGCAGTGAATATCGATAAAACCCGGTGCAAGATACCGGTCTTCCCCATCGATCATTTCGCCTGCCGTCTCATCCATTCCTGCCGCAGGTCCGATCTGTGCAATTCGTCCATCCTTCACCGCTATACTTCCCCGATACCAGGGTGCACCGGTGCCATCCAGAATTCTGACATTTTTTATGATAAAATCATACATTTGTTTTTTCGCCTCCATTCAAGGGATAAATATGCAAAATCAGTGCCATCAAACCGCCAGCTCGAAAATCTCAAAATTCCTCAGAGGAAAGAAAAAAGACGGCTGGAAACATCTAAGCCGTCTTATAAGAATCTGATTTAATCTCATTTCTCTGATTTTAATCCTGAATTCCGTGGTATGCTTTTGCCGTTTCGCAGTCCTTTACAATCTGTGCAGCAAGTTCCTCCACACCGCTGAACTTTACTTCGTCCCGCGTCATTTTCAGGAATTCAACACGGATGTGTTTCCCATACAATTCTTTATTAAAATCAAAGATATGGGTCTCCATATTCTTTTTGAAGGAGCCGATGGTCGGTTTCACGCCTACATTGGTCACGCTCGGATATTTATGGCCGTTATAGATGCAGTAAGTGATATACACTCCATTGGGAGGGGTCACCATGGTTTCATCGATGGTGATATTGGAAGTCGGAAAGCCGATGGTTCTGCCCAGCTTGTTTCCGACCACCACTTCCCCGCCGATGCTGTACCGGCGTCCAAGGTATTTCTCGCATTCTTCCATTTCACCTGCCTTGATCAGACCGCGGATCAGCGTGGAGCTGACCACATCTCCGTCTATGGTGACCGGCGGAATTTCATTGACATGAAATCCCTTTCGCAGGCCTTCCTGCCGGAGGATCTCCGGATTTCCCGCTGCTTTATAACCGAACCGGTAATTAAAACCGCAGAAAGCCTCTTTCATCTGCATGCGGTCTACCAGCAGATCGTCGATGAATTCCACCGGTTCCATCTGCGCCACCATCCGTGTGAACGGCACATTGAACAGGTAGTCCACACCCAGTTTTTCAATGAGTGCAGCCTTCTCCTCCTGATAGATGATGTTCTTCACCACGCTTTCTCCTGCAAACAGATTCTTCGGATGGGTGGAAAAGCTGAACACCCCGCTTTTCAGGTTTCGTTCCTTTGCTTTTTCCACAGCCCGCAGGATCAGCGCCTGATGTCCCGCATGGACACCGTCGAAATTTCCCAGTGCCACGCAGCAGGGTTCAATGTCTCTGATCTCATCGATATTATTAAAGATTTTCATTTCCTTCACCTCTGAAAAATACTTTATCCGCCACCAGCTTCTTATATTTCCGGTCATAGAAGGCTACGCCCAGGAACTGCGGCATTTCCCCATCGGAACCTTCCCGGTACAGAGACCATGCTCGCCGGTATTCGTCCCGAATATCCATTTCCGCATCCTTATGGGCATATTCCGGCTCTGCCTCAATGCGGCAGTCCCGCAGGGAAATATGCCAGCCGTCTACGAATTTTTTGCTCAGCTCCGGGCTCAGAAATACCCGGCCGAAATGAATCAGCGGATAGTCCGGCGGCAGGAGTACTCCATCAATCCAGCTGTCATCCGGTGTCGTTCCGTCACCGCCCTGCATTTCCGCCTCCTTCATGGCCGTTTCTTTCATGGCAGCTTCTTTCATGGCAGCCAATTCCTCCAGGCTTACGGCATTTTCAATGGTAAACCGGCCGCTGGCAAGCCGCACCAGCGAAGTCATCACAGCGCCGGTTCCCAGCGCCAGCCCCACATCCTGACAGATGGTCCGGATATAGGTGCCCTTGGAGCATTCCACCGTAAACGTAACCGCCATGGCAGCCAGATCCACCGCATCCACCGTAAGATCGCGAATGTATATTTTGCGGGATTTCACGTCTACCGTTTCTCCCGCTCTGGCATATTCATAGAGCCTGCGTCCATCCACCCTGACCGCACTGTACATGGGCGGCGTCTGCAGGACTTCCCCGTGGAACGCACCGAACGCATGGCGGATCGCCTCTTCCGTGATCCCTGAGGTGTCGAATTCCTCCGTCTTTTCCCCCCAGATATCCTGGGTGTCCGTATTCATGCCCAGCAACATGGTACATCGGTATTTTTTGAAATCCAGGTCCAGATACTCGGTGATCCTGGTGGCACTGCCCAGACAAACAGGAAGCACCCCGGTCGCCATTGGGTCCAGGGTGCCTGTGTGTCCGATTTTCTTCATACCAAGCAGGCGGCGCAGACTGCGCACCACATCATGGGATGTCATGTTCTGCGGCTTATTGATATTGATGATTCCGTCTCTTGTCATAATAAAGCCTTCTCCACTTCCTGTCTGATGAGAGGCAGCGCTTCGTCCAGAGGCATTTTCATCGTGCCGCCGGCCGCTTTCGTATGGCCGCCGCCTCCCAGATGCTCTGCGATCTCAGCCACATTGGCCCAGCTTTTTGCCCGAAGGCTCAGCTTGATCTTTTCCGCATCCTCTTTTACCAGAATGGCAATCTCCACGCCGTCAATGGAGCGAAGCTTGTCCACGATTCCTTCCGTTTCGTCCATGCCGGCACCGGTCTCCCGGAGCATCTGCTGGGTAACCACCGTCATGGCAGCCTGGCCGCCGGCAAAAATCTCCAGCTGGCTCAGGGCCTTGCCGTGGAGCATCACCCGTTCCAGCCGGACGCTTTCATAGACCTGCTGACTGACTCTGCGCACGTCAACCCCTTTTTCATAGAGATCCGCCGTGATTTCATGGCATTCCTTCGTGGTGTTGGAGTACTGGAAATTTCCTGTATCTGTGGTGATGGCGGCGAAAATCGCATCGGCAATTTCACCGTCGATTTCTGTTCCCATCTCCTGCAGCAGGTAATAGACC
>JBJESY010000079.1:0-4381 GCA_051883035.1 Anaerovoracaceae bacterium
TCCCTTGTAATCCACCAGAATTAGTTCCTGCTTTGCACGGGTCACTCCCACGTAAAACAAACGCCGTTCCTCCTCCAGATCCGCCGGGAGAAAAGATTTTGCACCGCCTGCACCGGAGCTGCCGGAACCGCCTGCACCGGAGCTGCCAGGACTGCCAGAGTTTCCAAAGCTGCCGGAACTGCATCCACCGGAACCCGAGCCCGAACCAGAGGAAGGCAAAATCCCGTCCAGCGCATCCATCAGAATGACACGGTCGTATTCCAGACCTTTGCTGGAATGAATGGTGCTGAGAGTGACGTGGGCAGACGGATCCCGACTCCCGCTCTCCATGACAGACTGCAGCCGGTCCAGCTTCTGCAGAAATTCTTTCGGCGTCTCGTTCCGATCCGCCAGGGATGACAGCAAGAAATACCGCTCTTTATCGTCATAATAGCCGAACATCTGCGGAAAGCCGCTGACCGCCGCCGCAGCATTCCGTCCGCAGAGCAGAGCCAGATTAGCCCGAAGTTCCTGCAGCTTTTCCTGATTCCACCGGGGTATGCTGTCCATCTCCAGCAGTGCATCCAGCGGACTATCCGCATGCCCCGACCGGCACAGACGAGCCGCCCGCAGTGCATCCTCCTTTTTCAGATAGCATTCCAGCTTCCAGTAGATCCGCAGGAACGCATCGCAATCTCCCGGGTGATACGCCAGCTTCAGCACATCTTTGAAAAACTGCACGGGCGGCGAGGTAAAGAACAAAGCATCCATGCCGCGGCTCCGATACGGAATCCCCTCCTGCAGGAATCGGTAGATCAGCGGCACCGCGCTGTCGTTATTCCGGTACAGGATCGCCGTTTCCATCGTACTGTCTGTTGTCCCGCTGCTCCGCACCATGGCCGCAATCTCCTGATACTGATCTTTCCGATCCAGCAGCAGGCAGCGCACCGGCTTTCCCTCTGTGTGCTCCGTGACCATGTGCTTTTCCCGCCGCTTCCCGTTGCGGGCGATAAAGGCATCGGCCAGCCGAACGATCTGCGGCGTCGACCGGAAATTCTGCTCCAGAAACAGTACCCTTCCATCGGGCCAGGTCTTTTCAAACTCCATCAGCGCCTGCGGACAGGCCGCCCGGAACCCGTAGATGCTCTGGTCCTCGTCACCCACCATGAAAATGTGCCGGTCCCGGGACGCCAGCAACCGGACGATGTCATGCTGAATGGCCGACGTGTCCTGGGCCTCATCCAGACAGATGTATGGAAACCGGTCCTGACAGCATTTCAGAATCTCCGGGTATCTTCGCAAAATCCGCCGTGCGTACACCAGCTGGTCGTCGAAGTCCATCTGCCGCCGCTCTTTCATGGTATCCACATACGTATCGTATAACGCCTTTACACGGTAATCTCCATATTCCAACCCTTCGATGGCTTCCGGAGAGAGCATGCTGTTTTTGATCCAGGTCAGAATCTGCTGCATGTTTTTCAGATCCCCGTCCGCCGGATACTCCTCCTGTACCTGCAGATAGACCTCCCGCAAAACCTCATGGTTGTCCTCCAGCAGCTGGAATCCCTCGCTGCCGTTTCTCCGGTTGTAGCAGTATATGATCCACTGACAGAGAGCATTGATGGTCTGAAACTTCACCCCCTCAGCCTTTTCCCCGCCGAAAAGCTGTGAAAAGCGCCGTTGCATATCCCGGCTGGCTGCCACGGTGTAGGTCAGCGTCAGGATCCGTTCCGGCGGAATGCCGCAGACCTCCGTCAGATACGCCGCACGGCTCACCAGGGTCGTGGTCTTACCGCTGCCGGGCACTGCCAGAAGCAGTACCGGCCGGTCCACCGCACAGACTGCCTCCCTCTGCTGTGCCGTCAGGTTCAGATGATAGGTTTCAAAGAATGTCTCCCTGTCCATAAAATTCCCCTTCACAAAAAAAACAACCGCCTCCGCAATACGGCTTTCTTCCAGTATATCGCGGAAACGGTTTTTTCTCAAGATTGTATTTTACTGTGTCAGGACCTTATGCGGCTTTCACCGTTCTGTTTCCGCCAAACTCTCCCAGCAACGCCATGACTGCATTGAGGTAAAAGCACAGCGGATATCCGAAGGAAACCAGTTCCGCACTTCCATATAGCCCGGTCAGCTGCGGCAGAATCCGGTCCATGGTCACCCAAAGGCTTGCCGTAAACAGCACGATGACGATTCCGTACTGTATGATTTTTCTTTTTCCAGGTGCCGTCACCTGATACGTGATCAGATTCAGAAACGGCGCAACCGGCAGGAAAATTGCCTGCGGCACGTAGTTCACCATCTGATACGCAGGGATCAGCGTTTTCCCTGCGCCGCACTGAATCATCCCCTCGGCCAGCAGAATGATTGTGATGAGAGCTGTGATGTAAAACAACAACGACGTGATGATATTCTTTTCGGCAGCCGCCGCCCTGCATTGTCTGCATTCTCTAAAATCCATGTGAGTTTCTCCTTTCTCTTCATCCGAATCGAAGCAACAACAAAATCTGTATGCAAAACACTATTGGATACACCAGAGTCATGTCCACGAAATACACTGTATTTCCAGTCACTCCAGCCAGCTCCATCTCCGCAGCATAGACGCTGATTGCCGCACAGGCGAAAAAGCACACTGTCAGAATCCCATACCACCTGTACTTCACTCTGGCCGGCATCACACGATGATAGGTCCAGTCCGCAAGCAGCGGCGCAGCCACCAGAAACCATCCCGCCGGACAGCTTCGCACCACGCTGAGCCATTCCCACAAGTACATTGCCGGCATGGCATCCGGCAGAGAAAAGCTGCGCATGACCGGTGCACCCAGACACCCCAGCGTCAGCGCCAGTATGATTCCCGAAGCTTCCTTCAGCTGCGGCATCGAAAACTGTTTTTCCCAGAAATATGTCTTCACTTCCATCCGTCTCACCTCATCCAAACTGCATTCTGCTTCATATCCCTGCATGTTGCTTCGCACCTTCATGCTTCCGTATCAGTCATTATACCGCTGCAGGATGACAGGTAATGTCATTGTGAAAAGAAAGAAGAAAAAGGAATGTTTAGATCCATGCTGGGAATCGTTTGTGGGTAATCGCTTTCCACGTAACCCCACTTCGCGCCACGAAAAAAGAAGCTGACGCATTAACGGAATTCACCGTTAGGGCACCAGCTCCCTTGCATTATTCCATCAATTCCTGTTCTGGCTCTTCGATCCAGGTAATCTTCGGCAACATCGCTTCATATTCATCCTGTTCATAAGGCAGATTCATGAAATCAAGAATGCCCTTCTCGGGAAACCAGGTTTCACAATATGCCGGAATCACATGCTCCGGTACAATTCCGATCCTGTCCCTTCCGAGAAGCCTGTCTGTAATACCTTTCGAATCATGCAGATATATAGCTATCCCTTCTTGTCTCAACGCATTATAAAACTTGATTACTTCTATCGACCTGGTCCAGGCACTACCCGAAAGCGATAAATAATAGCCATACTCATTATGCCCCACATATAAATCTATGTGGGTTGAGTTGCCACCCCGGCATACTTCCCACGGATGGCCTCCTACTCTCTTTCTGTTATTGTACCAGTCCTCAAATTCTTCGAAGGAATCCGCATCAATTTCCGAAAGTCCTTCATCTCGCCCGTCAGCATATTTATAATACTGTTCCTTTGCAGTCAGTCCGTTCCGATACTTGTACTGATTCGCCTGATAACCGATTGCGCAGTATTCATAAAACTTACCTGCGGTCATTTCAGTCATATATTTACCAACAGGCTGACTATCTTTCTGGTCATTAATATAAGTTACAAAAGCTTCAATCTCTTCGTCCGATATTTCAGAAAGATACGACTCCCTGTATGCAGGGAACAGTTCCCAATAGTCTTTTCTCGAAATCGTACCAGTCCGTTGTCTTGCCGCCAGATGCATCTGCACATCACAGTTATAGGTGCCGTTTTTTAATTCTTCCACACAATTCTTTACAGCAGCTTCTATCCATACAAACAGCTCTTTCATCCCATACTCATAAACTGCATGCGGTTCATATACTTTTGACTGATATATCAACTGTCTGCCAAGAAAAATCGCTCTGTAATCATCATGTTCCACCGTCACAAAATGGAACCAATTCACTTCATCCGGGTATTCTTCCAACCACATTTTTAAAAAATCATCATAAGTATCCACAATCTCTTCTTCCCTGAGATACTCATAATCATCATAATCCTCTGCGGTACCTCTGTCTGCCTTCAGCCATATCTCTCTTCTTTCATCATTGCCGCAAGATTTTATCCGATGCACCTGCTCAAATATTCTGTCAACTGCCTCATTCGTCTCTTTATCAAAAATCTTTTCCCCGCCACGCAATATATCTATCCAGTGCCGGATTTGCGGTGCCTTCATC
>JBJESY010000080.1:0-3971 GCA_051883035.1 Anaerovoracaceae bacterium
CGCGGTTTTCTTTCATGCGGTTTTCCAAAAACCGCATTTTGTTTTCCAAAAGAAAACAAAATGGCCATTTTGGAAAACTTTTCACGTCCGGCGCAGTCTGCAGACCCCAAAACTTCGGAAAACCCACGTTTTATTTTGGTTATTATTATATTATTATTATATATATTTACATAATATTCAATTATATTCCTTTCATAAAATGTAATGTTTTCTTTTTTCCTCGAAAAGTTTTCCAAAAGAAAACTTTTCGGCCTTTTTGGAAAACCGCTTTTGAGAACAGCTTTTGAAAACCGCTTTTGGCACAGCATTTGAAACCGTGTTGGCTCTTCCAAAATCCGCCGAATTGTGATACACTATTTTCCAGTACAATCATAAGGAGGCCACGCACCTTGAAATCATCCACAAAATCCGCACTGCTTGCCATGACCACCGTCTTCCTCTGGTCCTCGGCATTCCCCATCACCAAAATCGCCGCTCAGGCCTTCACCCCCAACGCCCTGGGACTGTTCCGCTGCACCTTGGCCGCGGGGATTTTGCTGGGAATCGGCTGGAAAAATCACCTCAGCAAACCAAAAAAGCCCGCCCACATTCTCTTATTTCTGCTGTCGGGCGGTCTTGGATTTACGTTGTATATGCTGTTTTTCAATACGGGCATGCTGACACTGAACTCGGCCGTGGCCAGTCTGATCATCGCCACCACACCGGTGCTGACGGCAGCAGGCGCCTCCGTTCTTTACCATGAAAAAATCCGTCCGGCGGGCTGGTGCGCCATCGCGGCAGCATTCGGCGGCGTGGCCATCCTGCTTTTGTCGGACATTGCAGTCAGCGGAAGCGGCACATCCGGCAGTGCCGGCAGCGGAAACGGAATCACAGGAAATGAGATCGCCATGGGCAGCGGCCTGCTGTTCATGATCGGTGCGGCCATCGTGTTCTGCGGGTATAACCTGCTGAACCGGAAGCTCCTTTCCATGGGCTACACGGCGGTGGAAACCGTCACATGGAGCATGGTCTGCGGAGCACTTCTTCTCATGTTTTTCCTGCCCCAGACCCTGCCGCAGATCGGACAGGCTGCAGCATCCTGTCTGCCGGCTTTGGCGGCTGCCGTCTATCTGGGTGCCATGCCAAGCGCCACTGCTTACCTGCTGTGGAGTCGTGCCTTTTCCCTGGCCGAAAAGACCAGCGACGTGACCAACTTCCAGTTCCTCACACCGCTCCTTTCCACTGCCATGGGGTTTGCCATGCTGGGCGAGGTTCCGTCCCTGTCCACCATCGCCGGCGGCCTGGTCATCATCGCCAGCCTGGTGGTTTTCAGCAGAAAAGGCCGCTGAGTCCGCTCCGCTACAGCAGATGCACCTCCACCTGCGTACCCTTCTGTATGCCCTCATCGTTGACTTCCATGACGATGTAGCCGTCGGCCTGGCTCATAGTATGAATCAAGCCCGACTTTCCCCAGACCGGACTCACCAGCGGAAGACCCGTCAGCGGATCCCGGCTGGAATCGTCTACTGTCACCAACTGCAGGGTTTTGCGCCCCGGCGACGCAGCCAGATTGACCGTCATAATGCCTGCCATTGCGGGCTTTTTTTCTGTCTCAGACATGCCCGTCAGGCGTTCCCACAGTCCGCCTACAATTTCTCTGAACAAAATCAGGGCAGCCACCGGATGTCCGGGCAGTCCGATGAGTGCGGTTCTCTGTACTTCGTCATAGCCCAGTATCGTCGGCTTCCCCGGCTTCACCGCCAGCCCGTGAGTCAACACGCCGGAGGAAGCCAGCTTTTTTATGATCTCTGCCGTGGCGTCCTTCTTCCCCTGGCTGCTGCCTCCCGACAGCACCACCAGGTCAGAGTCCGCCATGGCAGAAGCCGCCTTCGCCTCCAGCTCGGCGGGGTCATCACAGACAACCTCCATGCGGATTACCTGAAAACCGTACTCCAGCGCCTGGCCGTACAGACCATAGGTATTCACATCCCGCATCTGCCCCGGCCCCGGTACCCGGTCCGGGGCGACGATCTCATCCCCGGTAGACAAGATTGAAATCTTCCATGGGCGGTAAACCAGCGCCTCTGTCCTGCCGATGGCCGACAGAACACCCAGATCCGCCGGCCGGATCCGCCGCCCCCGCCGCAGCACAAGTTGCCCTTCGGCCATATCATCCCCGGCCATCACCAGGTTCGCCCCTGCGGAAACACTGCAGCTGACCGCCATCTGCAGGCAGGCCGGCACCGCCCCGGCTCCCGCGCCGCCAAACCCTTCACAGTATTCCACCATGACCATGGCATCCGCCCCTTCGGGCACCATGCCGCCGGTGGGCACATAGACGCATTCACCGGGTCCAACGGTCTTTTCTGCCGCCTTACCCATTTCCACTTCGCCGATGACTTTCAAAAAAACCGGAAGGCTTTCTGATGCTCCGCCGGTATCACTGCTCCGTACCGCATATCCGTCTACTGTAGAGCGGTGGAACCCCGGCACCGGATCCTGGCAGAAGACGTCTTCTGCCAGGATCCGGCCCGGCAGACCCGTCAGGGACACCAGTTCTGTTTCCATGGGCAGGCCGACCTTCTGCGCCGCGGTTTTCCCGACCGTCCGTGCCGCAGTCTCCCCGACCTCCTGTGCCGCAGGCTCTCCGGTTTCGGCCGTCTGTGCCGCAGTCTCCGGCCCGCATCCTGCCGCATACCGCAGCAGCTTTTCCATGGCTTCTTCCAATGTATCAACCTTCCGTAATTCCACAGTATCTTCCTTTCTCCATGCGGTGCAACACATCACAAAGTTCTTTTTTCTGTTCCAGCTGGTGATTGACAATCAGCCAGGTAATGGGCCGCTCGGCCTGGGTCTGGCGGAGCAGATCCAGAATCACCGCTTCGCTGCCTGGATCCATGTTGGACAGGGTCTCATCCATCATGACAAACTTCGGTCCGAAGACTATGGCACGAAGGAACGACAGCTTCTGCCGCTCGCCGCTGGACAGACTTCTGGCATACTGCTTCTTCTGTGCCAGCAGGCCCACCCGTTCCAGCAGTCGGTCCATTTCCGTTTCATCCGGCCGCTGCCCCCGCACTTTCAGCGGATACACCAGGTTGTCGTAGACGCTGGCATGGAGCAGATAAGGCCGCTGGCTCATGAGGGTGATATCCTGGGGCGTCAGGCCTTCATAATCAATGGTGCCCCGGTCCGGCGTGAGAATGCCCATGATACACTTCAGCAAAATGGTTTTGCCGGACCCGTTGTGTCCCACGAGACCGTGGATTTTGCCCGGCATCAGTTCCATCCGGTCGATCTGCAGGGTGAAATCACCTTCTGTTTTGGAGAGATCAGTTATTATCACGTTCCACCTCTTCTTTCTGCAGCAGATCACAGAGCCATTGAATGAGAAATGCCATCACCAGCAGAATCATACCCAGGGCAATGCCCTCCGTAAAGATGCCCTGACTCTTCAGCAGGGAAATGGCCGTGGTCATGGTCCGGGTCCGTCCTTTGATATTTCCGCCCACCAGCATGACGCTGCCCACCTCGCTGATGGAACGTCCGAAGGCCGTCACGATGCAGAAATAGATATCATGGCGCATTTCTTTCAGGATGGTCCAGATCGTCTGCCATCTGCCTGCCCCCATGGTCAGGCAGAACTCCCGGATTTCCGGTGCTTTGCTGACTGCATGCTGATGGACCATGCCCGTCATGATGGGCGTGATGATCAGGGCCTGCGCCACCACCATACCTTTGATGGTGAACAGCCACCCCAGAGATCCCAGCGGTCCCCGCCGCATGAGCAGCATATAGACCAGAAGGCCCGCCACCACCGGCGGCATGCCCATCAGTGTCCGGTTGATCCGGATCAGAATCCGTTTTCCCGGGAAAGTGAATCGTTCCAGCAGAAGGCCGAAGACGATGCCCAGCAGGGAAGAAATCAGACAGGAACAGACCGCCATCTGAAACGTCACCTTGATGGCGCTCAGGATGGCAGGGTCTGTGAA
>JBJESY010000080.1:4071-11791 GCA_051883035.1 Anaerovoracaceae bacterium
GTTCCCGCATTCGGTGTGAACAGAGCCTGTCCGTACTCTTCCACGCCGTATTCGCCGATCAGCTGCTGCACTTCATCGGAGCAGATCCACTGGATGAACGCATTGGCTGCTTCGTTATTGACTTCCGGATACTTTTCCGGGTTCACTGCGATAACACCATACTGGTTCATCAGGTCCTTCGCACCCTCGCAGACGATATTCAGCTCGATGCCCAGATCTGCATCATTCTTGAACTTGAGCCAGGTTCCTCTGTCGGTGAGACAGTACGCCTTTTCTTCATCGGCCATAGTGATGGTGGCGCCCATGCCCTGTCCGGATTCAATGTAGTTCGGATTTGCTGTCGGATCCAGGTTGAATGCCGGCCACAGCTTCTTTTCCTTCTTATCTGTACCGGAATCATCGCCTCTGGACACGAACGGCATCTGACTTGCAGAAATCGTAGACAGGCAGGATCCCAGATCATCCCCGTAAGCACCTTCTGCTTCCGGTCCCACCACAACGAAATCATTGTACATCACCGGGAAACGCTCCACGCCGAAGCCGTTTGCGATGAATTCCTCTTCACTGGCTTTTGCGTGAACCAGAACGATATCCACGTCCCCGTTTTCACCCATTTTCAGTGCTTCACCGGTACCAACCGCAGTCCACTCCAGGGTCCAGCCGGTAGCTTCCTTGAACAGCGGAGCCAGATAATCCAGCAGCCCGGTGTCTGCCGTACTGGTGGTGGTAGCCATGGTCAGGGTACCCTTGTCCGCTGCTGCGCCCTGATCCTCTGCCGGCTCTTCATTTCCGCCGCAGGCAAACAGGCAGAAGCACATCATGACAATCAGTAATGTCGATAAAAACTTCTTCATTTCTTCCTCCTCCTTTTCGAAAAAAGGGTGCAATGAAAAAAGCTCCCGAAAGAGCCCGCAAAAAATAAGCATCGTATTCATCCATGCTGCTTATATTCTGTAGGAAATCTTTTCAAACACGGAAGGCATTCTCTTTTCAAAAAACACCCATCGGTCTGCCGTCATAGCACCGCCCGAACGCACTACCCGGACCTGTACCTTAGAACGGTCAGACTCGAAATCCTTAGAAATATGTAATTATTTATCAGAGACTGTCACGAGCCGGTCACCGACCCGGACAGGACCTCCCTTCAGAACTCTCGCAAACACACCCTCTGTGGGCATAATGCATGTTCCCACCGCCTGGGCGATGGCACAGCCGTGATGACATTCTTTGCCGATCTGGGTCAGCTCCAGCTCCACGTCCCCGATCTGAAACCGGGTTCCCACCGGCAGCCTGGCGAAATCCACACCGCTGACCACCAGATTCTCGCCGAAATCCCCATCCTTCACGCTGACACCCAGTGCCTTGAATTCCTCTATTTTTTCATAAGACAGCAGGGACACCTGCCTGTGCCATTTCCCGGCATGGGCATCGCCCTCCAGTCCCCAGTCTTCCACGCATACTGCCTGGCCCACATTGGCTTTAGCCGTGCCTTTGGCCGGACTGGTGCAGACCGCCTTGATGATTCCTTCCATTGCATTAACCTCCGATGCCTGACATGAGCCCTTCTTCCTTCTGCCTGACTTCCGCTGTCTCCCCGCCTGTTCCCGGGTCTTCGCACTCCGCTGTCTCCCCGCAAAATCCATGCTGCCGCGGCTTTTGGAAAATCCCCGAGCGGATATATTTTGTCAGGGTCGCATCATCCGCCCTGCTCCGCAGAAGGCTTCGCAGATCCACGCCCTCCGCATACTGCAGACAAGGCTTCAGCAATCCCTCCGATGTGAGACGCACCCGGTTACAGTTTTGGCAGAACCGGTGGGAAAGGGCACTGATAAAGCCCACCTTCCCGGCAAAGCCCTGAAAATCGTAATAGACCGCCGGCCCATTGCCCCGCTTTTCAGAAGATTTCACGCCGGGTCCGTAAACCGCCTCCAGACGGGCCAGAATCTGATCCTGGCTGTACCCCGGATAGTCCCGCCCCAGACCCAGGGGCATCATTTCGATGAATCGCACATCAATCCGCCTGTCCCGCGCCAGGGCGGCCAGCGCTTCCACCTCATCTTCGTTATAGTCTGCCAGGGTCACCGCATTAACCTTCACCCGCAGTTCCGGCTGCCGGCAGCAGTCGTACAGAGCCTGCAGAACCTGGGGCAGTGCAGCCTGTCCGGTAATTTCCGCATAACGATCCTCCCGCAGGGTATCCAGACTGATGTTCACTGCGTCCAGTCCTGCATCCGTCAACTCCGGCAGCAGGGAGGAGAGCAGCAGCCCGTTGGTGGTCAGGCTTACCGTTTCCAGCCCCTGAAGTCTTTTCAGTTCCCGGATGAGGGACGGCAGCCCCTTTCGGACCAGGGGTTCTCCTCCTGTTATTTTAACATGTTTTATGCCGTTTGAACAGAATAATCCGGCCAGTCTGACAATTTCATCAAACCGCAGCACCGCATCATGGCCGCAGGACGGCACGCCGCAGGACGGCATGCAGTAGCGGCACCGCAGATTGCAGCGGTCTGTCACCGAGATGCGGATATAATCAATGTTTCGTTCAAACTGGTCTTTCATCGCATTTTCCTAAATAAAATTATCTTCAATCAGCCGGTCGATGGCAGCGGTATCCAGTTCCCCGTCCGGTCCGTCCATCGTCAAAAACAGATCACGACCTGCCAGAATCCCGGCAGCATGATAGTCTCCCAAACGCTCCACTGCACCTTCCCGGTACGATGACTTGCTGAACATCCCCAGATGCTCCAGGTACACCACCCGGCCGTCTGCAAGATAAATCGTAAAATCCGGGTAAATCGTTTTCCAACGCCCATCTGCGCCTTTGATCCGAAGCGGCTCCTCATACCCAAATCGAATCCCCCACGCATGAAGCCGCAGGGCAATGATGGCCTCTGACTTTGACCGTGTAAAAAATCCAAGGCCGGTATCGTGCTGCAGTTCTTCTCTCCGTTTCGGATTTTTGGATGCAGGAATCGTTGTTTCTTCCGTTTTTCTATCCGTCGTCATTCCCGGCACTCCACCCCGCAAAATCTCCTCTGACGTGTGGTATCGTGTTTCCAGCTTTTCCAACATCTTGAGATTTTCTTCAATCAGAGGAATCTTTTTCTTCGCATGATCCGCTTCCAGCAGATTTCGGAGCAGATCAGGATGTTTCCGCCAGCCGATGTAATGCTGCCTGCTGTCGCCTTTCAGACTGTAATAATATCGTTTTTTTCCTTCCGTTGTTTTTTCGTAGAGCCTGTATTGTTCAAAGTTTCGTTTCTTCTCTTCGTATTGTCGGAGAAGTCGGTTCAGTTTATCCTTTTCCCTTGATATATATCCCATGAACTCCATTATTTTACACCCCCGTATTTTTACAATAACAGAAATGAAAAATAATGTAAAGAGAAATCATCCTGAAAAGTTGATTTATTTCGTTTTATAGACAAAATAGGAATTTTTATAGGCCTATTGTCTATTTTTTTCGCTGGTTTGTCTATTTCCCGACTGAAACACTCCTGCCGAAGGCCACACCGGCGGCCAGCGGGCAACTTTCCCCTGTCCGCTGCAGCAGGCTGCACTCCGGGAAGCATTTTTTTCCGGTAATGGTCACTTCAAACTCCAGTTTTTCGCCAGCCGGCCCGGTGATTTCCACCCGGTCGCCGGTCTTCCAGCCGCAGACCCCTTCCAGTTCATAATCCGCATGGAACCGCTTCAGGCACAGGCCGTCCTCCGGTGCCTCTTCCCGCAGCCACCGGGCGGTTCCAGCATCAGTAAAAGAAACTTCCCGCAGCGGCCGCTCCGGCTTTCCCGCCGCATGGGCATTCCCGGCCGCATCCTGATGTTTCGACCCTCCGGCTGCATGGGCGCTCTCCGCCGCATGGGTGCTCCCGGCCGCATGGGCACTCCCCGCCGCCTCGCTTCCGCACTCGCCGTCCCGGCCCAACAGAATATCCAGCCCATGATCCAGAGCCGGCAAAATGAAGCCCAGGTTTTCGCGGACGGCCTTCGGACTGCCGGGCAGATTGATGATCAGCGTGGCATTCCGTATCACCGAAACGCCGCGGGACAACATGGCTTTGGGCGTAATCTCAAAGGATTTCGCCCGCATATATTCGGCGATGCCCGGCGCATTTCGCGTCGCCACTTCCATGGTGGCCTCCGGTGTCCAGTCCCGTGGAGAAAATCCGGTGCCGCCGGTGGTCAGGATCAGATCCAGATTCTCTTCATCGCTCATGCGGATCAGAGCGGCCTTCAGCTGCTCCGGCTCGTCCGGCAGCAACAATTCCTCCACCACCTGATACGGGCTTCCACTGGAATCACCGCCGTTGGACTTACCGCTGCCCGCATCCAGGGCGTCCGGATTGCGGCCGTCTGCTTCCAGCATCTGGCGGATGGCCGGACCGCTTTTATCTTCCCGCAGCCCCTGAGAGCCCTTGTCGCTCAGGGTAATGATCCCTACTTTATATTTCGCATTCTTCATAGTTCTGCCTCCCGGGGCGGATTGACGATATGCCCGCTCTTTCCGCCTTCCTTTTCTGCCAGGTAAATCTGTCCGATTTCCATGTTTTTGTCCAGCGCCTTGCACATGTCATAAACCGTCAACAGCGCCGTGCTGACACCGGTCAGCGCCTCCATTTCCACCCCGGTCTTCCCGTTGCACCGCACGGTACAGGTGCAATGAATCTCCAGATGCGCCGGATCCATCTCCCACTGGATGCTGCACCCGGTCAGCTGCAGGATATGACACATGGGGATCAGCTCCCAGGTCTTTTTCGCCCCCATGATCCCTGCCGTGGTGGCCACGGTCAGCACATCGCCTTTGGCCACCCGGCCTTCCTCAATGGCACGGTATACGATTTCCGAAACCCGGATCTTTCCCCGGGCAATCGCCTGCCGCACAGTGATGTCTTTCTCGCTCACGTCCACCATGCGGGCATTCCCTTTCTCATCAAAATGTGTGAACTTCTTTTCGTTCTTCTCAAAATCTGTCGTCTTCATTTTTTCTCTCCGTTTCAATCAGATGGTCCACGTCTGCGGTCAGCTTACCGCAGGAAAAGCAGACCCAGGCAGTCAGCTGGGCACAGTCCGCATCAAACATGGTCTTCAGATTCTCAAGGAACCCCTTCGGTTTCCGATTCCGAAGGATGAAACCATCCTCTTCCAGCGGCCATAAGTCGTTTGCTTCACCGGGATTCCACCTGACCATGTCGCGGCCGCCGATAATCATACCTTGTACCATGGGCTGACCGCACCACGGACATGCCGTCATATTATGATGGAGAATCTGCTGCAGAATCAGGTCAAGCAGATTCCAGCTTATGCCGACGGACGGCCGCATGGAATCCGGAATGACGAAAATCTTTCCCTCCGCCTCCGGCGGCAGAGACCCCGGACGAAAGGATTTTGCGGAGAAAATCACCAGCTCCGCCAGCTCCGGGCATTCCCGGAGAAATTCCTCACAGGTGCGGCATCCACCCTCGCCGAAACCGATCAGGATCGCAGTTTCATAACCTGCCGCATAAAACAGTTCCTTCAGCTGCAGCGCCTGGTCGTGCCACAGATCGGATACGAAACCCGGCGGCTTGTCCGACTGGCCGCAGCCCAGAAAGTCAATGAGAACGGTCCGGTAAGAGGCCGTCATGCAGGAAATCGCAGACTGGACCGACGTGCTGGCCTGTCCGTCATCGGGCACCAGGATTACCCGGCGGCCCTTCTCGTTTCCGTACTCGCCGTAGCTGATCTGATATCCCCTGTATGTAAACGTGTTCATCCTTTCGTCCCCCTCTCGTCCGGTTGTGATTTTATATATTCTATGATGCGCTGCATGATTTCATCGCCGGTTTTCCCCTCCGGCGTGCCATTATGGAGCTCGTGATACCCGCCCGAAATCTCCTCGAAGGTGAAGAAGTCCGGATTCTGAAGCGCTGCGAAACGGCGGCTTCCCTCGATCGCACAGATTTTGTCCAGGGTGCCGTGAAGAAGCAGACACGGAATCTGCCCGGCGCGGCCGTTGTCTTCCAGGGTGCCGTTTTCCAGGGCCTGGCCGGTCAGATATCCGTCACAGGCGCAGAGCATGGAAACCCGGGGATGAACCAGCGGATCCTGCAGATAAGGAAGTACATAGGCCGGATTTCCCAGATCCTCCGGCCTGGCTGCCGCCCGGAAGGTCATGGTGGGTGCCACCTGGGCCAGAGCCTTCACCGTATGATAGAGTGGCTTTGGGATAGGATGGACAAGCCGCAGCCAGGGCGAAGTGATGACGTAGGCGGCCGGAAGGTCGTTATATGTACCGCGGCACCGGTAGTCCAGCGCAAGATTTCCGCCCATGCTGTGACCGTAGAGAACCAGCGGCAGACCGGGATAGAATTCCTGTGCTGTTTCCATCAGCGCATCCATGTCCTTCAGCACTTCCTGCCGGGGCGCGCAGTGCCCGCGCGCCCCCACCGACCGGCCATGGCCCCGCAGGTCCATGGAAACCACAGCGATGCCGGCCCGGCCCATGGCCTCCGTCACCCGTCGGAACCGTCCCGCATATTCTCCGATGCCGTGAATCAGGCATACCACATGGGTCGGATTTTCGCAGGAAAAATGATATGCCGTGATTGCCCCGCCCCGGTCTTTCAGTTCGAAAAGTTCGTATCCAGAATATCCCATTTACAAAAACTCCCTAAACGACGACAGAAACTCCCTAAAATATTACATTTTTGAAAATTTTTCTTTCTTTTGTCTGGATTCTGTTTTATCATGATGCTGCACATGGAAACCGGCACAGAAGCAACAAAATCATTTGAAACCGGTCCATGCGCGGGCAGAGGCCGGCTGGCCGCCCGCCTCTGCCCGCGCATGAAAAAACAGAAAGAGGCGTTCCGAAGTGAAAAGGACAGGGCAGTCTGCACCGGTGCCGGTTGGAAGACCCGTGTGCTCATACAATCATTCTCGCCCGGCCGGGCATGGCCGGAGCAAATCACCGATCAGAGGTTAACAACGGGTGTGTATGCATATCCACTTTTTCAGACAATACCTGCAAGCAGCTGCCCACTCATCCTGTAAGGACATAACCCTTTTTTCCTTTTCAGCCTTTCGGGCGCTTTCTTTCTGTTTTATTCTTTGAAGATGTTTTCGGTGCGGCCTTGGTTCCGGTCTGTCCGGCCTTCGCAGAAGGCTTGGCCCCGGCTTTTTTGGCCTTCGATGCGGCCTTGGTCCCGGTCTGTCCGACCTTCGCAGCCGACCTGACCCCGCCGGCACTGCGGGAAGATCCGGCCCTGGACGTCTTCGATCCGTCGGCGCTGCGGGAAGATCCGGCATTCCGGGAGGCCCGGTTCTTTTCCACCCGCTCCTGATGCTGCTCCCGGTTGATACGTTTCCTGGTCTTCGGTTTCATGACCGAGAAGCCGAACCGGCCCAGACTGTGCTTTTTCACGCCCAGATACTGGCCGTGAACATAGGTCAGCATCCCCAGATTTTCCAGAGGCATTCTGCCTTTTTCGTCAAATGCGGCTTCATCCACATGAACCGCCACGATCTCCGCCACAAACATATCGTGAGTCGGATAGGAATGCACCTCTGTTACCTTACATTCCAGATTGACGGGAGATTCTCCGATCATGGGACAGGAGACCTGCTCCGCAGGCTCCGGCGTCAGATGGAGCTCCTGAAATTTATCCACGTCGCGTCCTGACTTCACACCGCAGTAGTCGGTGGCGAAGGCCAGATCTTCTGTGGTCAGATTGATGACGTACTC
>JBJESY010000080.1:11891-22590 GCA_051883035.1 Anaerovoracaceae bacterium
TTCTGCAGCACTGCCATGAATTCCGGCGGCAGCGGCCGCTCGAATTCCATATACTCACCGGTGCGGGGATGGACGAAGCCCAGCACCCGGGCATGGAGCAGCTGACCGTCTTCCGTCAGGGGCTGTTTCTTCGGCCCGTAGACCATATCACCCACCAGAGGATGATGGATGTATGCCATGTGAACCCGGATCTGATGGGTTCTACCCGTTTCCAGCCGGGCCTCGATGAGAGTGTACCGTCCGAACCGCTCCAGCACCTTCCAGTGGGTCACCGCCCGTTTGGAATTCTGACTGGTGACCGCCATCCGCAGCCGGTTCTTCGGATCCCTTCCGATGGGAGCATCCACCGTACCTTCGTCTTCGGTCAGATTATGATAGACCAGGGCGGTATAGCGGCGGGTGATGGAGTGCTCCGCCAGCTGGGCGGACAGGGACTCGTGGGCCATATTGTTCTTTGCAATCATCAGCAGCCCGCTGGTATCCTTGTCGATGCGGTGAACAATGCCCGGCCGGATGACTCCGTTGATGGAAGACAGCCGGTCCCCACAGTGATACAGGACGGCGTTGACCAGGGTGCCGGTGTAGTTTCCGGCAGCAGGGTGAACCACCATGCCCCGTGGCTTGTTGACCACCAGCACGTCCTCATCTTCATAGACGATATCCAGGGGGATGTTCTCCGGCTCCACCGACAGATTCTCCGGCGGCGGCATCAGCAGATCCACCTGCTGGCCGGAAGAGACCTTGTATTTCTTCGAAGTGCAGGTCTGACCGTCCACGGACACATTTCCCTTTTCAATCAGCTTCTGGATGTAGCTGCGGGAACTTTCCGCCAATAGCAAAGAAAGCACCCGGTCAATCCTAGTGCCGTTGCTTTCTTCGTCAATAAAAAATGTGTATTTTTCTGAATTCATGGGTTTTCCTTTTCCTCTGCGGGCCGGTCGAAAAGAAAGGTGTACAGCACCAGAATGAAACAGCCGACGCAGATGGCAATATCCGCTACATTGAATACCGGGAAGTGGATCAGTCGGAATTCAAACAGATCCGTCACATATCCCAGGAAGAACCGGTCCAGCAGATTTCCTGCACCGCCGGAGATAATCAGAATCATGGACAGAAGCAGCGTCCAGTGGCGCTGCAGATGCTTCTCCATAAACCAGACGGCGAAAACCAGCGCAAAAAAGGTCACGATCTGCAGAAACATGGACATACCTTCAAACAGGTTGAAGGCAGCGCCGGTATTCCGCACATAGGTCAGATGAAACACACCCTGAATGACAGGAATGGATTCTCCCACATACATATGGTTTCTGACCACGTACTTCACAAGCTGATCCACCAGCAGAATGCCCGCAATGAGTACATATCTTGCTTTTTTCATTTACTCCGAAAATTCCCCTTTATTTGATATTTACGATTGTTTTCGTCAGATCCTGTACGTCCGGTTCCGGTTTTTTCTCCGTCACAACCCGGGTATCGCTCATAGGACGTGCTTTCGAATCCGGCTGGGCGCTCTCAGCCACTTTCATGTCACCGGTGGCCTGCTGCAGTCCGGCGATGGATGCAGGAAGAAAATCCCCCTCTAATTCTTCAAACAGGTCTGCACCCACCATATCGATCCGTTCCAGTTCCATTTCCAGAATATTGCGGTATTTTTCCCGCATGCGTTCCACGCTTCTGCGCAGACGGTTTCCTTCGTCTGTGAGCCGTCCGATGGATTCTCTGGCTTCTCTGGTAATCATGGCCGCCTCCAGCTCCGCGTCCTTCAGAATCACCTGCGCACGACGTTCTGCACTGGCTGCAATGTCATTCATCAGTGCCTTGGCCGCTTCCAGGGTTTCATAGACGGATCCCTCGGTGGAAACATGGCGATCCACCTGTCCCTGTGCCTTTTCCAGCTCCAGCTTCAGCTGCCGGTTTTCCTTCAGCAGCTTTTCCATATCCAGAATGATCAGGTCCAGGAAGTCATCCACTTCATCCTCTTTATATCCTCTGACGCCTCTGGAGAATACTTTGTTTTCAATATCGGTTGGTGTAATCATCTTAACTTCGTCCCCCTAAAGAATGATTCGAATCATCAGATTCGCAGCGATCTGCACCAGAAAGAAAGCCAGCATCACAGAGAAATCAAACATTCCCGTATTGAACCGGCTCAAAAGCTGCCGGCACGGTGCCACCACCGGTTCGGTCAGCCGGATGCAGAATAAGTTGATCTTTCCCAGCAGTCCGTATGGATTCGGCTGAATCCAGCTGAAAATCACACGCAGAAGCATGAGAAAAGTAAGCAGCTCCGCAAACCAGTATATGGCCTGCGCAAGTACATATTTCATCGTTTCATTTCCTCCGTTATCTCCAAGGGCTCTTGTTGGCGCCGAAATCGAAGCCGCCCCGGTCATCCTGATTGGCTGCGATGTCCACACTTTCCGGCGCGAAAATAAAGATGTTATTTGCAATCTTCTGCACGCTGCCGTTCAGTGCATAAGTGGCACCGCTGAGGAAGTCGAAGATCTTCTTGGCCGTTTCGGTTTCAATCTTTTCCAGATTGATGATGATCGGCCGGCGTCCCTTCAGACCGTCCACCAGCTTCGGACATTCATCGAAGCTCTTCGGTTCGATCAGCACCAGCTTAAAGGCATTGGTGCTTGCCACGGAGATGCGTCTTTCAATGGGAACGGCTTTCGCTGCTTCCGAAGGCTTGCTGAATTCCGCCGGAGCCTTTCTGGAAGTCGGCGCGGAGAAGCTGCTGTCGCGGGTTCCCTCCCGTACCATTTTATCCTTGGCAGCCTGCACTTCATCTTCGGTGAAGCCCTCTTCCTCCACTTCTTCGATGCCGATAAATTTCTTTAATGAATCAAATGCACTCATAATTTCCTCCCCACACCTGTGTTATTTTTTTGAATAATCTCTTGCGCCGAAAATGGAAGTGCCCACGCGGATCAGATTGGATCCTTCCTCAATGGCAACCTCAAAATCGCCGGACATGCCCATGGACAGATATTTGAAATCCAGATTCGGATGGGAAATCTTCCCGAACTGATCATACTGCCTTTTCACCGCAGCAAAGTACACTCTGGCATCTTCCGGATTTTCCTCAAACGGCGCGATGCACATGAGGCCCCGGATCCGTACATGCGGGCAGGTGTCCAGAATCTCGTGAAGCAGCTGCTCCGTCTCGTCGGTGGTAATGCCGAACTTGCTCTCTTCTCTGGCGGAATTGACCTGAATCAGAATATCCATGGTCAGGCCGTGCAGTGCCGCCCGCTTATCGATCTCCTGAGCCAGATGCAGAGAATCCACCGAATGAATCATGGAAACCTTGTCGATGATGTACTTCACCTTATTGGTCTGCAGGTGGCCGATCAGGTGCCAGCGCACCGGCTTCACATGCTCATACTTATCCATGATCTCCTGCACCTTGTTTTCGCCGATGTCGGTGATGCCGCAGTCGATGGCCTCGTTGATTTCTTCCACGGTATGCAGCTTGGTCACTGCAACCAGCAGCACATCCTCTCCGCTGCGTCCGCTGCGGACTGCAGCCTCGTCTTTCAGACTCCGGATATGTTCTATGTTCTCTCTGATAGACATTTTAAGATCACTCCTCTTTTTCAGCCGCTGCATCCTTCTCCGCCGCTTTGGCATCCTTTTCCGCATCCGGCCGTAATATTTCATCGTAATTGCTTACGGTTTCTGTCGTTTTTCCCTCCGCATCGTAGAAATAATTCTTTTCCACCACCGTGACGTTTCCGTTCTGATCCAGAATCTGCACCGGGGTGAAGTTGTAGTTGCCCAGCTTGTCCACCACATAGACACCCTTTTTCCCGTCTTTTTCCACAATGCTGTCTGTTTCCAGCAGAATTCCGCTGGTATTTGCTGTAATCAGGGTGCATCTGCAGATCCGGTACCGGTCAAAATCCCGGTAGTAGCGGTTGCAGGACAGAATCACTCTGGTGACATCGCCCTGTTTTTTGATTTCTTTCACCTGCATTTCGATGCAGGTGCTTTCTTCGCTACTCGTTCCATCCTCAAAATCCACCGTCACGGTGCTTCCTTCGCTGCAGCGTTCTGCGGTCTGCGGACTGATCCAGCACACCAGATACCATTGCTGATTGTCCACAATCTTGAAGATTACGTCTCCTGCAGCAGCCTCATTCTCCGGTGCTTTCTGCACCTTGTTTTCTTCACTCTCGCTGATCTGCTTCAGCACGCTGGATTTCAGGCTGTCCATGTTCTCCGGCGTATACAGGCTTTCCAGTCCGTCGTAATAGTAGCTGACAATCCCCCGCATGTCGGAATAGCAGGCCGTCTGTCCCACATCCACGATGCGCGCACTGGTCCGCATCAGCTTTCCCCGGCTGATGACCCGGTTCACAGCGCCGCCGGAAGGGGCGGTATATGTCTTCTCCGTCCGCACAAAAAGGCAGTCGGTTTCTTCTTTGATCTGCAAAGTGCCGTATTCCGCACTGTAGGTCTCCACGAAAATGTCGGAAACCTGCGGAACCACATAAATCACCACATAAAGTGCTGCCAGAATCAGCAGAAACAGAAATATGGTACGTTTGGTTCCTTTGGTTGTTCGCTTCTTTTCCATAATAAATATTTTACCACGAAATACCCGATTATGGCAACTGTTCTCCCGACATAATTTTATCCAGTATTTTCTTTTCCTCTTTGGTCAGCTTCTTCTCTTCCTGCAGCCATTTTTCCAGCAGGTCCGGCCGCCGGTCCCGGGTCAGGGTCAGTGCATTTTCATACTGCCACAGGTGAATCAGCTTGTGATTTCCGTTGAAAAGCACCTCCGGCACTGTCATACCTGCATACTCCCGGGGCTTGGTGTACTGGTCGCATTCCAGCAGTCCGGAATAGATGGATTCGTCGGTGGCAGACTCCTGCGTCCCCAGCACGCCGGGGATAAACCGGCTCACTGCATCGATGAGCACCATGGCAGGCAGTTCTCCGCCGGTGAGGATATAGTCACCGATGGAAACCTCCTCCATGTCCCAGTAATCCAGGACTCTCTGGTCTACACCTTCATAGTGGCCGCAAAGAATGACCATTTCCTCTTCTGCAGCCAGACTTTCTATAGTCTTCTGATCCAGCATCTTTCCCCGGGGCGACATATAAAGAATCTTTTTCTGTTTCACTTCCTCCTCCGGGCCGATGGACCGAAGGGCACCGAAAATGGGATCTGCCAGCATGACCATGCCCACACCGCCGCCAAAGGGCGTGTCATCTGCCTTGTTATGCTTGTCGTTGCTGAAATCGCGGATCTGGATCAGATTGATATCTAAAATTCCTTTTTCCCCGGCCCGGCCCAGAATGCTGGCTTCCGTCACCGGCGTGAACATCTCGGGAAAAAGTGTGAGAATATGGATTTTCATACGTCTGCCCGCCTACTCTGCCATGCCGGGAATCAGCGCCACGCGAATGGATTTTGTTCCGATATTGACGTCCTTCACAAAATCCGCCACGGCAGGAATCAGCACTTCCCGCCCGTCCGGGGTCTTCACCTGGTAAATGTCCTGGGCCGTATTCTGCAGCACGTCGGTCACCACGCCAATTTCCCGCGCCGCATCCCCTTCGCCGCTTTCTGCATCATATACCGTGCAGCCGATCAGATCACGCACATAGAACGTGTCCTCCGGCAGTTCCTTCAGGTCAGCTTCGGTGATCAGCACATCACTTTCCTTCAGAGCCTCGGCGGCATTCCTGTCGTCCACCCCTTTCAGCTTGAGGATAACCATGTCCTTCTGGTAGCGGACTTTTTCGATCTCGTAGACCCGGCCTTTTCCCTTACGCTCCACGATGATCTGCTCCAGCTCTTCGAACCGCTCCTTGCTGTCGGAATAGTGGTACACCTTCACCTCGCCGCGAAGGGCCACCGCATTGACGATTTTTCCGATTTTGATTTTTTCCATACTGCTTCTTCCTGTTCCTTCAAAATAGCAAAGCAGGCACATATCTTACTTCCGTTCTTACTTCCGTAAAGCTATGTGCCTGATTTCTTACTGCAATCTGAGACCGCTGCAGCTGCTGCGCCTTATTCTTCTTCGGCTTCGGCAGCTTCCTGCTCCTTCACGATCTCTACTGTCACTTTTTTATTCTCTCTGGTTGCGGCAGCCTTAACAACGACACGAAGCGCCTTCGCAATTCTGCCCTGTTTGCCGATTACCTTACCCATATCATCAGGGTCAACCTTCAGTTCGATCACGGTTCCCTGGCGGCCGGAGGTCTCTGTCACCACCACGTTTTCCGGTTTATCCACCAGTGACTTCGCGATTGCTTCAACCAATTTAGTCATTCGTTTTCACCGCTTCCTTATACTTGATACTTGGTTCGTCTGCTTCCGGATTATTCGATAATGCCGGACTTCTTGAACAGTACCTTTACGGTATCGGTCGGCTGTGCGCCGTCTGCCAGCCACTTCTTGGCCTTTTCTTCGTCAATCTTGATGACCTTTGGTTCCTTCATCGGATCATAGTAACCGATTTCTTCAATGAACTTACCGTCTCTCGGTGCTCTGGAATCTGCCACTACGACTCTGTAGAAAGGTTTCTTGTGTGCGCCCATTCTTCTTAATCTGATCTTTACCATTTTTAATTTCCTCCTTAAAATAGACCTTTGAATTTCTTATTTTTCTTCATGAAGTTCGGATTGTTAAACTGCTTCATCAGTTTTTTCGCGTCTTCATATTTCTTGATTAAACTGTTGATTTTGCTCACCGGCTGTCCGCAGCCTGCGGAAATCCGCTTTCTTCGGCTGGCATTGAGAATGGATGGGTTTCTCCGTTCCTCCAGCGTCATGGACTGGATGATGGCTTCCATCTGACGGAATTCCTTTTCGCTCTTCTCGATGTCTGCATCGCTGACGGCTTTGCTGTTCATGCCCGGAAGCATTTCCAGCATCTTGCCGATGCCGCCCATGTTTCTGACCTGACCCATCTGGTCCAGAAAATCCTCGAGGGTAAACTCGTTCTTTTTCAGTTTCTTTTCCAGCTTGGCCGCTTTTTCTTCGTCGAAACTTTCCTGGGCTTTTTCTATTAATGAAAGCATGTCTCCCATTCCAAGGATTCTGCTTGCCATTCGTTCCGGATGGAACGGTTCCAGGGCATCCATTTTTTCGCCCATACCCATGAACTTGATGGGCCGTCCCGTAACCTTCTTGGCGGACAGTGCTGCACCGCCTCTGGAGTCACCGTCCATCTTGGTCATGATGATGCCGTCGATGCCCAGGCGTTCATTGAAGCCTTCTGCCGCATTGACTGCGTCCTGACCGGTCAGGGCGTCTACCACCAGGAGTATTTCATGCGGTTTCACCGCCTTCTTCACCCGCACCAGTTCTTCCATCAGTGCGTCATCGATCTGCAGCCGGCCTGCCGTATCGACGATCAGCACGTCAAAGCCTTTTCTCTGGGCTTCTTTCACAGCTGCCAGGGCGATATCCTCTGCCACCCGGCTCTCCCGGTCGGTGTAGACCGGCACGTCCACGCTCTTTCCTACCACTTCCAGCTGGTCGATGGCTGCCGGACGGTAGATGTCGCAGGCACAAAGCATCGGCTTCTTGCCGTTCTTTTTCAGCCAGGCTGCCAGCTTGCCGCAGGTGGTGGTCTTACCGGTACCCTGCAGACCCACCATCAGCAGAACGGTAAATCCGCTTGGTGAGTAGGTCAGCTTGCTGCCGGTACCGCCCATGAGACTGATCAGTTCATCGTTTACAATCTTGATGACCTGCTGTCCCGGCGTCAGGCTTTCCAGCACTTCTGCACCCAGGCACTTTTCCTTCACGGCGGCGACGAATTCCTTCACCACCTTGAAGTTTACATCGGCCTCCAGCAGTGCCAGCTTGACTTCCCGCATGGCTTCATTGATATCAGCCTCCTGCAGTACGCCTTTTCCCCGCAGCTTCTTGAATGTATTCTGTAGTTTTTCGGATAAATTCTCAAATGCCATAGCTTCCTCCGGCGGTTCGCCTTATTCCTCTTCCAGGCCTTCGATGATGACCTTCATGGCCTTCAGTCCCGATACAACGGCGGCATCTCCCGATGCTTCCGCGACGGCGGTAATCTCATCGATTCGTTGTTCTATTTCTTCCAGTGCCTGGCTGGATTTCACGAACTTCCGCACCAGACCCAGTTTCTTTTCGTATTCTGTCAGAGACTGCTCTGCCTTTTTCAGCGTGTCATGGACCGCCTGCCGGGAAATCCCGAATTCCGCTGCGATCTCTGAAAGGGTCAGATTCTCTTCATGGTAGAGGGACATGACCTGCCGCTGTTTCTCCGTCAGCAGCTGCCCGTAAAAATCATAAAGCAGACTGGTTTCTGCGATCTTATCCATGCACTTCCCTCCCCGGTGTTAAGTTGCATAACTTGACACCTTAAAGAGTGTAACATAAAAGAAAAGCGCTGTCAAGGCTTTTTATTTGACAGCGCATGAGTTTTTGCAAGTTTTTTATTTCTTCACATTGGCGATATAGCTCAGCCGGAAAGTTCCGTTCAGCTCTGCCAGCTCTTCGATCAGCTGCGCGTCTGTCATGCCGCTGAGGTTTTTCTGCTCGGACAGGATGCCCAGCAGGTCATACAGGTTGGTTTTCGATTTCGGAACGAAGGCTTCCACTGCGCAGCCCTGCAAATCGTATTCGCGCTGCATATCCTGCAAAGCCTCTTCAAAGGTACCGATTCCGTCGATCAGACCGTTGTTCAGCGCCTGTTTCGCCGTATAGATTCTGCCGTCGGCAATCTTGCGGACTTCCTTTTCTCTCATGTCTCTGCCTTCTGCCACGATGCCCACGAACTGGTCATAGGCTTCGTCCACCAGGCTCTGGAAAATTTCACGCTGTTCATCCGTCATCGGTTCATAATTACTTCCCATGGCTTTGTTGGCGCCGGACGTGATGGTGGTGGTTTTGATCCCCAGGTTATCCAAAAGCTCCGTGATATCCATCAAAGTCCCCATGGTCACGCCGATGGATCCGGTCCAGCAGTTGCGGTTGGCGATGATTTTATCGCAGGATGCGGATATGTAGTAACCCCCTGATGTGGCCTGGGACTGCATGGACGAATAAACCGGCCGTCCTGTCACATCCTGATACTTCTTGATTGCCAGATACAGCTCATCGGACGCATATACACTGCCGCCCGGTGTGTTGACGGAAAGAATCATTCCTTTATTATCGCTGTCTGTCATCATGGCATTGATGGCATTCAGCAGATACTGGTGGTTATAGGTATCGGTGCCGTATTCATCGATGGTTCCGTTGATATAGAGGACTCCGATGTAATTATAATCGAAGTCAGTCACCACTTCGTTATCCGGCTGGAAGGAAAGACTGCGCTTTACACTGTTTACGGTTCTGTTGCAGCCCACGGTCAGAAGCACCACGCATACCACGATAATGCCGAAGATGATCAGGCCCTTGGCCCACCCCGGCAGTTTTCCCCGCTTCTCCACCTGCTTCAGCACAATAGTCCGTCTTGCTTTCCGGGTATGCTGTGCATGTTCCGGCTGACCCTGCTGTTCAGGCTGCTGCGGCTGACCCTGCTGCTCCGGCTGCTGCGGATTCTCCGGCTGACCGGAAACGTGATTGTTATCCAATGGTTCCAAAATAAATACCTCCTCTTGTTCTATCTTCTGTGACGTTATATACGGTATCCTTCGCCATTATAGCACGATTTCTCAGGCTTTGAAAGTGAATTTTACTGGAAACGGCGGGGTTGGACGGCGGGGTTCGGCACACATGCAGAGGGGACGGCATGAAAGCCGTCCTCTTGTTTATCTTTTTTAAAAGGATTCTCTGATAAACTGCAGTGCGAGCCTCACCTTTTAATCGCCTTTTAATCACCTTTTAATGCCTTTTAGGACCTTTCAGGGCAGGACCAGATATTTGAGCACACACCGGCGGCTCAGGCGCGAAATGCATCTGGACGTACCGCCGCGCCGGGCGGATTTTGCTCCGTCGTATGGCTTTCTTGAAAAATGCAGTATTCTGGACGATATGCCCGTTGCGTACTGTGTGATTGAGCTTGTCTTTGATGCGGGCGGCCACGGCGTGGATTTCATCTTTCGTTACTGCAATAAGCACATGGAGGTTGTGGAAGGGATTCCTGTGGAAGAAATGCTGAACCGTTCTTTTTACGAAGTATTCAAAGATGGTGACAGAAAATGGCTGGTATCTTACGCCGATGTAGCCTTAAACGGGTCCCAGCGCACGCTTTCCGATTACAGCCCGGAAATCGATAAGAATCTGACCATCTACTGCTACCAGCCGGAACCGGGGTACTGCGCCTGTGTGCTGGTGCTGGAGCGGGATACCTGAATCTATGAAAACAGCGGGCCGTCACTTCCTGCAGCTGGAAGCAACGGTCCGTTATCTGTGTTTTTATTCGCTGCATGCATGAAATGCAGGCTTCATTTCCTCCTTGGTGCACGCTTTTTCGTAATCAGATGAAGATCCTGCAGTTGGCGACCCATTTCATCGTCCTTCGCAACAAGTAAAAAATCTCTATCAAGATGATTTAAGGCGTGCAGTACTGCAGCGTAGATGCCTATTGCAACAGAGGGCTCGCCTTTTTTCACTTTCCACAGAGAAGCGCAACTGATTCCGGCGCGTTCTGCAACCAATTCTGCTGACAGGCTTCTTCTGAGTCTGGCCAGTTTAATCTGCTCACCCATCGTTGCCAATATTTCTTCTGTTCCCGGTAATATATTAT
>JBJESY010000081.1:0-4359 GCA_051883035.1 Anaerovoracaceae bacterium
TTGATATTTGGTGCATTTACAACTACAATTACATATAGAAGCGCATGCTAAAGTGAAGACTGCAATTTTCAGTTTACGCTTTAACGTTTTTCATGGCAATTTTAGAGGGTTAGGTGCTCCTGACGAGGTCTGGAAGTGCTGTGCCGGCAAGAACGCATGCAATTTTTCACGGTGTTTCGTATGCATGCAGTTTTTCGCAGTGTTTCATTTACAAACGACAGGTTTTCCTGTATAATTTTTCTATATGCCACACCTCCCAGGGGGAATATCGGCGTGAAACGTGAAATCGTTCAGAGATAAGGATTGAGATAAGGATTGAGATAAGGATTGAGATAAGGATTAGATAAGGATTTGGAGATTATGAAAAGAAACGTTCAGAAAACAATCGCAGCACTTCTGCTTGCCGTCATGCTGCTCAGCCCGCAGACCGCTCTGGCAAAGGAAACTCCTGCCAGAGCGGTTCGTGCCGACGAGGTCATGGAAACCGCAGTCACGGCAGCCCGAAATGCCAACTACGAAGCAGTGCCGCCGCAGTATACCTATGATGACAACCCTGTGGTGAAAACCCCGGATAATGCCTCTTCCCGCTTCGAAGAGAAGGACGGCATCTTCGTGAATCCGGATGCGGAGGATACCGGCAGAGCCACCCTCATGATCACCGGCGACCTGATGTGCCAGTTCCGGCAGCAGGAGGCGCAGTTTGTCAGCAGCGGCAAAAGCTATATATCGTTTAATGACTATACGAAAATTCTGGAGGCGGCAAAGGAAAAGCAGGCTGCAGCCATCGCGGCGCAGACTGCTGCAGTCGGCATGACAGTGGCAGACAATGCGGCAGCCGCTGACTGGACTGCCTCAACCGGCGCGGGAGCGGCGGCGGCAGATGAGGATTCCAACGAATCCACGGACGAACCGGGGAAGACGGATGAAGGCGTTATTCCTGCCCTGCCGGGCTCGGCCGTCTCCGTTCCTGCCCTGCCCGGCTCGGCCTTCTCCGTTCCTGCTCTTGACCTGGGCGTCATCCCGCAGCCGGAGGGCACATGGAACTTCAGCGATTCGTTCATGTACGCACGGGAGATTTTGCGAAGAGGAGACCTGGTCATCGGTAACCTGGAGACCATGATTTCCCAAAGCTCGCCGCTGGGCATGCAGATCCACCGGCTGGAAGGCAAGCCTTACCTCAACGCACCCGCCAGCTATCTGGATGCGCTGAAATACGCCGGCTACGATCTCCTGACCATGGCAAACAACCACAACGTGGACACGGGCCTCCGCGGCATTTACGAGACCATCCGGAACGTGGACGACTGGGGTTTCATGCACACCGGACTTTTTGCTTCGGAAGAAGACGACCGGTACATCATCGTGGAGGTCAACGGCATCCGGATCGGCATGGTCTCCTATTCCGCCTTTTATAACGACAAAGACAGCAACCTGACGGAGTCGGGACAGGATGTTTTGTTGAATCGATACGCCAGCGACAAGGCGAAGGCTGACATCCGGGCTGCCCGGAAAGCCGGTGCGGAGTTCGTCATCGCTTTCATCCACTGGGGCGCAGAAAACACCCATGACACCACCTGGAATCAGGAGCAGTACGCCCGCACGCTGGCACGGGCCGGGGCGGATTACATCGTCGGCTCCCACCCCCACGCACTGCAGCGCTATGACATCATCGAAACGGCGGACGGTCGGGAGGTGCCGGTGGTCTATTCCATGGGCAACTTTCTGTCCAACATGCAGCAGGATATCAACAACGATACCATTATTCTGCAGCTGAATCTGCAGCGTGAGGATGACGGCAGCATCTGTGTCGCTTCCCACCGGATCTACCCGTGTGCGGTTCTGGAATCTGTGACGTTGAAAGAATCCGGAAGACGATCCTATGTGGTGATGCCGCTGCAGGAAAAATACCGCTCGCTGATCGATACGTCCGGCTACGCAGGCCGGCAAAATCTGAAATTCCTCGACGAGTCCCTGGCGCGCACCATGGAGGTGTTTTACCGCCGGACCGCCCTGCCGCTGCCTTACGATCCGTACGATATTGAAAGCGACGAGCCTTCCGCACCGCTGCTGAGTCCGAAGGGTGCGGCAAATCGCCTGGGCTGGTTCCTGGCAAACGCCGCAGCAAACCGCTGACCCGGTCAGCAGGCCCGACTACAGCAAGCCCCGGCAGCTCCGGCATCCCCGGCAGCGCAGGCTCCTACAACAGCACGTTCTTAATCAGAAGCGAAATGGTTCCGTCCGGATTTTGAATAAACTCCATGGCCCGCTGATCCGCAAAAAGGTCAGCGGGTATTTTTACCTCGATGCCGTCCGGCGTCTTCACCGACTGCTTCTCGAATCGCTTCATGGTCTTCTCGCCCACCTGCACCGTGGCCTCCGGATCAATGTTTTCCGCCGCCAGCTGCTCCTCCACCATGGCCGTCACCTGGGGATAATCCCGCAGCACCTCCCGGCACATCTCGCTGATCACCGGCGCCTCTTCCTCCTCCAGATACCCGTGCATCCGGCTCATCAGCTCCTGTTCCACCACCTTTCGGTCGCCCAGAACCTCTTTGTTGGCTTTCTGCATGGCCTTCTTCACCGCCATCAGCTTGCTCTTTTCCGAAATCTCCGGCGTGCACCCCAAAATCCGGGCCGACAGATACGCCTCCCGGCTCTCGTCCATCATCAGGTACTTTCTTTCCAAAATCCGCACGTCCAGGGTTTCCAGATCCACCAGGAATGCCTCCTCCAGCTTCCGTCCCGTCCCCGGCAGCAGGGCCCGCTGGCCCACGATGGTCAGGCTGCCGTTCATGTAATAATGGCTGAAGCCGTCGTGATAATTCATTTTCAGCCCCGCAAAATATGTCTTCCCGGCGTTTGCTCCCGTCTCGCTTCCGGTGCGGCAGAGCATGCAGATCAGGTCCCCTGCCGGCACCTCCGGATTTCCGCTGAGGATCTGAAAGATCTGCTCCGCCAGATGTCGGCTTTCGGCCACGAAAGCCCCATTCATATCCCCGGCGTGACCGCCGTTATCGCCTGCGGCTGAATCCTCCCACGGGGCGGCTCCGACCGTTTCGTCCCAGGCCGCCGCCGGCGTGCCGGCGGCGCGGCCCAAAGCCCTCATCCGCTGTCCAAAGCCGCTTTCTTCCCGCAGCCTTGCCGTCTGCACTTCGTCGCTCTCCAGGCACTTGAGAAAATGTGCCTCCAAAAACTCCCGAACCTCTTCATCCAAAGCCATCGGCTCCTCACTCAGCACCGGTGCACCCGATGCCGGATCCAACGCATGTAAAATCGCTTTTTCTATATTCAGTTTCATGTTTCCCTCCAATTTAAATTGTCTGATTCGATCCGTTTCCCTGCCACAGCGCAGGGAAACGGCCGCCATCAAAATTCCGCACGCCGAAAAGGACGCCAATCGGACATTTTTGCACCCATTGGCGTGTATCGAGCCTCTAGGTATCCGGCAATTAACCAGATTATCCCTTCCATTTAACATGTTTTATATATTATTATTTCTTTTTATAGGAATTATTTACTTGTATTTTTTTCTATTTCATTATCTGTGCTTTCATTTCTGCTGCAAAATCTTCTCCTGGCGCTGTGAAATCGGCTCCCGCGGGACGCCAATTGCATCAGCACGCATCAATTGGCGTCCCTTTTTGCTTGCGCACACCGGAAAACGACTTGCGCACACCAGAAATGACGCAAATCCATCATTTTCGAATGCATTTGCGTCACCCCTAGACCGCCGCATCGACCATTTTATGAAAAATAATGCCGAGCGGATGGATTTTGCGAAGAAATAAAGCAATATAATTACATAATATTCAATATTTTTCCATTTTTCTTGCTGTTTTTTGCATCAGCAGAGCGATGCATGACGCAAAAGCATTTGTGGATGAGGTTTTTGCGTCATTTTCGCGTGTCAGGCAGCAGCGGGCCGGGCAAAGCGGGCCGGGCAACGAGGCGGGCAGGGCATAGCGCCGGCGGGCCGGGCATAGCGGGACCTGGCATGGCGGCGGCGGGCCGGGCATGGCGGCGGCGGGCAGGGCAACGAGGCAACGGCGACCATGCGAACCCGGTCGTAACCGGGTCTACCCCAGAATTTCCAGCAGTTCTTCCCGACTGAAGGTGCCGGTTCCGATGCCTTCGCCGCTGAGGACCTGATCGGCCAGCTGGGCCTTCCGTTCTTGCAGGCGCAGGATGTTTTCCTCGATGGTGTCTTTGGCGATGAGCTTGTACACGTTGACCACATTCCGCTGGCCGATGCGGTGGGCACGGTCCGTGGCCCGGTTTTGGGCAGCCAGGTTCCACCACGGATCAAAATGCAGCACCATGTCGGCCGCAGTCAGGTTGAGTCCCGTGCCTCCGGCTTTC
>JBJESY010000082.1:0-4349 GCA_051883035.1 Anaerovoracaceae bacterium
CGTTCTTTTTCCGAAGCGTTTTCCAGCTTCACGATGCCCGCCGCAAGCCCATAGGAATTCCATTTTTTTCTGAGCTGCTGAAAACACCGGTCAAACCCGGGTGTCTTCCTGAAATATTCGTATGCTTCCTTCCTGCTGTCAGGCATCCAGAACCCTTTCCTTTCCGTTCCATGTATAGTGAATGATCGTAACAATCTGTGAATTGCCCGGTCGGTGCATTTCTGAAATCCGCAGAGCCGGCACAGTTTCGTAGCAGCCCCACAGAGACTGGGAATTCATGATATAATCAAAATCCAGCTGCCCCACCAGTTCAAACATGCTGCTGATGTTCTTATCGTCAACTCCGGCGAACGCTTCATCCATGGCGACAATCCGCGGATGATCCTCCTTTGACGCCTTCTGATACTGGGCATTCAGCGCCGCCAGCAGCGGAACATACATGGCCATGGCCTTCTCTCCGCCGCTGAACTTGTTGAAGGCACTGTCGGTCAGTGTCTTTTTGGAATCCTCGCCGCGGTAATAGGACATCTGGAATTCGAACCACTTTCGATAATCCAACGCATCCCGCACCAGATCCATATAGTTAACCGGCTCCTCCGCCTCCTCGGCACGAAGCTTTTCCTGGCGGATTTTGCTCCGGAAATGAGCCGCAACCCGTTCCATATCCGCCGCCGTCATCAGCTTCCGGTCTCTGAGAAGCAGTTTTTCCAGCTCAACGGTATCCAGCTGTTCGTCATTTTCTGCCGCTTTTGCCTTCCAGTCCAGCGAAAAGCGGAGGCCCATGGAGGTTTCCATATTTTTCATCAGCGCCGACATATCAGCAACCCAACGCCGGCTTTCGGCAATCCGGTCTGTCAGCTGCTGGCTCAGGGTTCTGGAAAGGATATCCTCAAACAGCTCCCGGTCCTTCTGCTGAATCAGCAGCTCCGTCTCGGCAATCTGTTTTTTCAGCGTTTCGTGAAACTCTTCCATCCCGATCTTTTTCCCGTTCCAGACCGCAGTAAAAATATGCCGTTTATGCAACGTCCCTGCCGGTACACCGCCTTTTTCTCCGTCAAACCACTCTGTCAAAGCCGTTCCATAGGTAATCAGGCTGCCGTTGTATTTATGATATACACCCATGAATGCAGCCGTCAGTTCCGAAGCTTCCCGGTCTTTGTCGCTGTCCCGGAGTTTTTCCTGTGCCGCCCGGGCGCAATCCTCCAGCGTTCTGTTTTCCTGGGCAATCACCAGCTTCAGGTCCAGTTCCTCCGCAAAATACCCACGCAGCACGTTTTCTCTTTCGAGATACGTTTCCAGGTGTTCTTCGCTTTCCGCCTGCTCTCCGGCAAGCCGCACCAGGTCGCTTGCCGCCACTGCCAGTCTTTCCCGGAGCGTTCCGATCCGGTCGTCCAGTTCCTGCTTTTCTTTTTTCAGGTCTGTAATTTTCTTCGCTTTTTCCTGGTTTTCCGGCCGGTTCAGGAATTCATCCAGTTCCTGAATCTGCACGTCCAGCTTTTTGATTTTTCTGATTTCTATGCTCTGCTGCAGGGAAATCTCATCGATGGTCTCCTCTTCCTGTTCCATCCGGCTTTCTTCTGCCTTCACCTGCATAGACAGGTTTTCCAGTTTCGAAAGGAGTTCAGACGTATTTCCCCACGCAGTGCTGTATTCCTCCAGCACTTCCCCGGCTTCGAGGTAGCTTTCGATGCTGCGGCTGTAGGGCAGGTTTCTGCAGACAGCCAGCACCCGCTGCAGGATCTCAGTCTTTCTGCTCTTCCATCTCGCCTCTTCCTCCTGGGCTGCCCGGAGCTGTTTTTCCACCTGCTCCAGCTCCCAGACAGCATGACGAATCTGTTCCAGCGCATCGCAAAGTCCGACGAAATCCGGCAGGCTTTCGTATTCTTCTTGCAGCAGATCCAGTTTCTGGCGGATTTTTGCGACAGCGGCTGTCAGTTCCCGCCGTCGTTCTTCCATTTCGTCAATTTCCTGCTGCAGCTGTGCTTCCATCTGTTTCCGCTTCCGGGCACGGGCCAGAACACCGATGAAGCCTTCCGCATCTTCCTCACTGGAAACACCGCACAGCACGCCGTTGCGGAATACGCCGCTCTCATCCAGGTATAAGTATTCCTCTGTTTCTGGCACAGACGCACCTGCCGCACCCATCATTGTCCGAATATGGCACAGAATCCGCTCCGTCTCTTGCTTCAGCGCATTGGGCAGAGACTCGCTGACGGTCAGAGCGTCAAAAGGCTTGCCGCCCTTGCCCCGGACCCGCAGAAAGACATCCTGCACGTCGGAGAATTCCGTCTGGATCCGCAGCCAGTCTCTCTCAGAAACAACCAGCGCATCCAGCACCCCGGCATCCGAGAGCTGCGCTTCCAGCAGATTTTGCGCCGCCTCCGGAAGACCTTCCGCAAACTCCACCGCCTCAAAAAAAGCTGCATACGGAATGCCTGCATCGCGAAGCCTGCTGCGAACTGCCTCCGTCCGGTCTTTTCGCTGCGGCTGAATGTCCTTTTTCGTCAGAAGCTCCTGCAGTTCCTTCTTCTTATCGGACAGATTGTTCTGGAGCAGCAGGTTCTGATGCTCCAGTTCCAGCTGTTTTTCTTTCAGACCGGTTCGGATGCGATCCCGGATTTTTTCCACGATAGAACGGATCTCCTGCCCATCGGCAGTCCCTTCAAAGGCCGTAATCTTATTTTCAATCTGCAGCATCACATCGCTGTCCAGCTGCAGCACTTCAAACTGTCTGTTTCGTTGGTAATATGCCTCAATCAGCTGCTCCCTGCACTGTTCTGCCCACTGTGCTGCCGATTCCACACCAGAATCCGCAAGGCTTTTTTCCCGCTGCATCTGCTGCAGATATTCTGCTGCCGCATCATATTTTTCATTGCAGTCGTTCTGCTCCCGGAGCACGTGGATTCCTTCGCCGACAGCAGCCTTTCTTTCTTTCAGAGCGGAGCGGATCATCGCACCTTCTGTGCACTGTTCCGCATCCAACTGCCCGATCACCGTTTCATGGATCGGCAGACAGGCCGTTTCCTGCAGCTCATCCAGTTCCCGTCTTTTTTCTGCCAGGCTGTCTCTGTACAGCTCCCGGGTCTGGTTGATATCTCTTAAATTGCATTCAAATTCCCGAACCCGCTGCCGGCTCCGTTCCAGTTTTTCTTCCAGTCTGTCCGCATTTTCGGAAGCACTCTGCCGCTCTGATGCCGCCTGCATCCGCCGGTCCGCCGCAGATTCCAGTTCCATGTCCTGCAGGCTTTCCAGCTGTCCGGCGATGATCTGGCTTCTTTCTTCCGCTGCATTCCGCACCGCTTCATCCTGCTGCTGATGCTTGCGCAGTTCTTCCATCTGTCGTTTCCGTTTTTCCAGCAGGGTCCTCTGTCCGTCTGCTTCTTCCTTGGCGGTCAGATAGGCCTCGCCTTTTTTCGCCAAAAAATACTGATTGTATCTGGTATATTCATTTCGGATAATCTGGGTATCATGAAGGGCACGCCGCAGATCTTCCAGACTTCCCTGAATGCTATCCATCTTTTCCATGGCCTCCACCATGGCCCGCAGTTCTTCATCCGTCAAAGTCTGCAGGGAATCATTCAATATCTCATATACCTTCTTCGGCCGGAATTCCTTCGACAGTTTCGGCGCACGAACCTTTACCAGCAGCTGAATATACTGCTCATACTGATCCATCCGGGGAAAGCCGAACAGGTATTTATTTACCATCGCCTTGTATTCGCCCTGTGCGTCGGTAAACGGAACATCCTCTCCCAGGATTTTTTTCATGTCCTGTTTCGAGTATGGAATTTTCGTGGAACCCACCTGCTGATACAGCTGCAGATCGTAACCGATTCGCCGTCCGTCCAGCAGAACGAAGCCCCAGAAACTCATAGGCTTACCTTTCTGCGCCCGCTGCCCGATGCAGATGGTCCGGTACTGGTCGGTCTCCGGCTTGCGAAACTCCAGGAACAGATAGCCGGTGGACTCTTCTTTTTCTCCGTCTCCGAGAAAATAGTATTCCATTCTCCGGTCGCTGGATCCGAAAGGATCCAGTCGTCTCGGCGTCCTGTCCCCGTCCAGGATAAACGGGATAAAGCTCTGGGTCGCAATGGATTTTCCTGCGCCGTTCTGCCCTCTGAGCAAAATCTTCCCGTCGCACAGATCGAAGGTCTCTTCATCGTACAGCCAGAAGTTGACGAACCCCATGCGATTCATTTTCCAACGATTATGCATCTTCTCCATCCTCCCCTCTCTTCATTCTGAAATCATTAGGATAAAATCCGCTGGTCTTTCCCGCCGCAGGCAGGATCCATATATGACTTCCGTCAGGCTCCAGCATCATCCAGTTCTTCATATATTCCTTCACG
>JBJESY010000083.1:0-4323 GCA_051883035.1 Anaerovoracaceae bacterium
ATAGTCAATGCCTGCGAAAAATACCATGAAAATCCAGATAACGATGTAGACCAGTGCACTTCCCAGGTCTTCCTTCAGGACGATCGCGATGATCGGTGCCGCGTAGAGAACTGCCTTGAAGACCCCTGCGAAATTCCGCAGTTCGCCGCTGTGCTCCGACAGATAGCCTGCCATAATCAATACGAAGGAAATCTTCACGAATTCGGAAGGCTGCAGTGTAGTGACGCCCAGATCAATCCAGGAGCGGGCGCCGTACTGCTCGATGCCCAGTCCCGGGATGTATACGGTCAGCAGAAACAGAATCGAAAGGGCATACAGCAGCTTTTCCAGTCCGTAAAAGAAGTTGTAGTTTACGGCGAGTACCACAATGATGCAACACAATCCCAGCAGGTAGGCGATGGCCTGGATGATGACTGCCCGCCCGTCGTTCCAGTTCAGCACGAATCCATCGTCATATATGGTGCTTTCCAGCATCAGAAGACTGATGGAGCCCAGAATTACAATGAGCAGCATTGTAATTTTATCTATACTCTTTAATGTGTTAAAAATTTTGTTCATTTCTTGTCCTTCTTCACCTTGACATTTCGTTTACTAAAACATTATAATATATATTGTATGATTATATCAAGGTTTAATTATGTAATGCAATTCAGAATCAGATAAAAAATACGTGAACAGTTCATTGAAAAAAAGAAAACAGAAAAGCAGAAGGAGGTGTATCAATGCTGATAAAAATTATTATCGGACTTATCGCACTGGTAATCGGTGCGTTGATCGGATATATATATCGTAAGAATGTAGGCGAAAAGGCAATCGGCAGTGCCGAACAGAAGGCCAGAAACCTGATTCTTGACGCTGAAAATAAATCCGAAACCATGAAAAAAGAAACCATTCTGGAGGCGAAGGAGGAGGCACACCGCTTAAGAAGCGAGGCGGAACGCGATGCCAGAGAGCGTCGTGCTGAAATCCAGCGCTCCGAAAGACGACTGATTCAGAAGGAGGAATCCCTCGATAGAAAGATTGAAAATATCGAAAAGAAGGAAGAAAGCATTACAAAAAAAGAACAAATTTTAATCGATAAGCAGAAAGAACTGGACGGTTTCCTGGCCAGACAGATGGAGGAACTGGAGAGAATCTCCGGGTATACCGTTGAAGAAGCCAAGGCGATTCTTCTGGCCAATACCGAGAAGGAAGTTCGCCATGAAGCATCCATCATGATTAAGGAAATCGAGTCCAAAGCCAAGGAAGAAGCGGACAAGAAAGCCAAGTATATCATCACCGGTGCTATTCAGAGATGCGCTGCAGACCATGTGGCAGAATCCACCGTGTCGGTGGTGAACCTGCCGAACGATGAAATGAAGGGCAGAATCATCGGTCGTGAAGGTAGGAATATCCGCACCATCGAAACCTTGACTGGTGTGGATCTGATCATCGACGACACACCGGAGGCAGTGATTCTTTCCGGTTTCGATCCGGTCAGAAGAGAAATCGCCAGAATCGCACTGGAAAAGCTCATCGTGGACGGCCGTATTCATCCGGCCAGAATCGAAGAGATGGTGGAAAAAGCAGAGAAGGAAGTCAATGCAACCATTAAGGAAGAGGGCGAACAGGCCACCTTCGAAGTGGGCATTCACAACCTGCATCCGGAACTGGTGAAGCTGCTTGGAAGACTTCGTTTCAGAACATCCTACGGTCAGAATGTGCTGAAGCACTCTGTGGAAGTTGCCCATCTGGCAGGCCTTATGGCCGGCGAACTGGGTCTGGATGTGAAGCTGGCTAAGCGTGCCGGTCTGCTCCATGATATCGGCAAGGCGCTGGACCACGAAGTGGAAGGAACACACGTAGATATCGGTATCGATGTGCTGCGCAGATATAAAGAATCCGAAGCAGTGATCAACGGCATGGCAGCCCACCACGGCGACTATGAAGCAAAAAGCATGGAAGCCGTGCTCATTGCCGCCGCTGATGCACTGAGCGCTGCCCGTCCGGGCGCCAGAAGAGAGACGCTGGATGCATATATCAAGCGTCTGGAAAAGCTGGAGGAAATCGCCAACACTACGCCGGGCGTGGAAAAATCCTTTGCCATCCAGGCTGGCCGGGAAATCCGCATCATCGCCAAGCCGGATGACGTCAATGACGAGGAAATCGTATTCCTTGCCCGGGAAATTTCCAAGAAGATCGAAGCAGAGCTGGAGTATCCGGGCCAGATCAAGGTCAACGTGGTACGGGAAACCAGAGCTATCGATTACGCCAAATAGAGACCGTACAGACGCCTGAGAGAGACGCCGCGACGGTCTGACAGAAAAATGCATAACAGGAGCCGCAAGTCCCGGACATATTCGCCGGCATGCGGCTCTTTTTCTTGTTGTTTTGTTTGACTACTGTGCATTGCCTGTGGTATTCTATAAAGTGGCAAGTTGCCGGAGGTGATATTTTGAAACTGCAGAACCATTGCGGGAAGCAATTGAACGAAGAAAAACACATTTTTTATCATAAACTGTTTCACATCGGCATTCCGGTACTGATCCAGCAGATCGTTTCCATCGGTCTGAATCTGGTGGATACCATCATGGTGGGCCGTGTTTCGGAAAACGCTCTGGCGGCCGTGGGAGCTGCCAATCAGATCTACTTTATTTACAGCATTGTGATTTTCGGTATATTCAGCGGTGCTTCGGTGTATGCTGTTCAGTACTGGGGGATCCGGGATCTGGCCAGCCTGCGGAAAGTGCTGGGAATCGACTATATGATGAGTATTCTGACCGCACTTCCGACCATGGCGCTGGCCTGGCTGGCGGCTCCGCAGCTGATGCTTCTGTTTTCGGATGAGCCGGAGGTGGTTGCGCTGGGCGTATCGTACCTGCATATCGTCAGCTTTTCCTACCCGTTTGCGGCCTTCAGTTTCGTCATATCCTTTAACTCCCGTGCCGTACAGGATCTGAAAGCACCCACCGCCATCAATGCGGCGGCCATTGCTGTCAACATTATCCTGAATTACGGCCTGATTTACGGGCATCTGGGTCTGCCCCAGTTGGGTGTGGAAGGCGCGGCCATCGCCACACTGACAGCCCGCATCCTGGAGTGCATTGCCATGCATGTTTCCGTGCGCTGCAGAAAGAGCCATCCGCTGAAGGCAGGGCTGCGGGAAATGTGCGGATTTTCCCGGGAAATGTATAAGAGCGTTATGGTCACAGCGGTGCCTGTGATCATTACCGAGGGGCTCTGGGCCCTTTCGGTGTCCATGATGTTCGCAGCATACGGCAGGATCAGTGCTTCGGCGCTGGCCATCGTGCAGATTGCCGTGACGGTCACTGACTTTTTCCAGGCAGTTTATTTCGCCGTGGGAAATGCTGCTGCAGTGATCATTGGGGAAAGCCTGGGGCAGGGCAGAAGAAACCGGGCATGGCGGTACAGCACCCACATTATGAAAATCACCTGGGTTCTGAATATCCTGATGACCCTGATCATCATTTTCATGCGCCAGCCCATTGCAGACATCTATGATTTCGATGCGAGTACCACGGAGCTGCTGATGAAAGCCCTGCTGGTCTATGCCATCGCACTGACGCCGAAGATGCTGGCCTACATGACCATCTGCGGCATCCTGCGGGCAGGCGGCGATACCCTGTTCTGTATGTACATGGATGTGGCCTTCAACATGGGACTGCAGGTCCCTCTGGCCTTTTTCGGCGTGCTGGTTCTGGACCTTCCGCTGCACTGGGCCATCGCCCTGGTGACGGTGGCAGACTTCCTGAAGGTGTTCTTCTGCTACCAGCGATATTACAGCAAAAAATGGCTCAATGTCATTACAGATATGGAGGAAATAGACTGATATGAATCGGATCGTTTATTTGGACAACAGTGCCACCACCCGGCAGTATGACCAGGTCACCGACGTGATGGCGGAAGCGATGCGGGAAACCTATGGAAATCCGTCTTCCCTGCACATGCTGGGGGTTGAGGCGGAGAAAAAGGTTCGTACATCCCGCAAAATCCTGGCGTCGGCCCTTGGCACTTCGGAGGAGGAGTTTTTTTTCACCTCCGGGGGTACGGAGTCAGATAACACCGTACTGTTTGGGGTGGCGGAAGCCAGAAAACGGACAGGAAAGAAGATCATCACTACCGCCGTGGAGCATCCTGCAATTCTGGAGCCGGCAAAGCGGCTGGAAGCCATGGGATTCACGGTGGAATACATCGGTGTGGACCGGACCTGCCATCTGAACATGGATCAGCTGGCATCTGCCATAGACGATGAGACGATTCTGATCTCCGTCATGGGGGTCAATAACGAGGCAGGGACCATCCTGCCCATCGGCGAAATTGCGG
>JBJESY010000084.1:0-4299 GCA_051883035.1 Anaerovoracaceae bacterium
CCGAGTAGCCGCCGTGAGAGGGCGGAGTCTTAACCGCTTGACCATAGAGCCATATCCACTGATTATTATAGCGGATTGCTCTGAAAAAATCAAGCACTTTTTTAAATTCTTGCAAACTCTGTATAGATTGCCTGGATAGCAGATACATAATCGCTGCCGTCCACGCCCAGAAGCATGCTGATTTTCCCTGTTGCATGGTCGATGAGACGGATATTGATCTTCCGGTTTGCCAGGGCCCCCAGCACCTTTACCGCAATGGCCGGTGAGGTGGGCAGTTCTCTGCCCACGATGGCAATCATGGCCACATCATGATTGAAGGAAATCGAAGAAGGCTGAATACGATCCCGCAGTTCCTCTTCCAGTTCCGCCTCACAGGATTTCACCTGTTCCTCCTGGGCGACGATGGTCAGGGAATCAATCCCCGCCAGCAGATTCTTTATGAAAATCTTCTTCTCTGCGAAAATTTCCAGGATTTCAGCCCGCAGCTCCGGCAGTTCCGACAGTCTTGCCTTTTCAACGGAGATGGTGATATTCCCCTTGTTTCCTGAAATTCCCGTAATCTCCAGCTTGCTCTGGTAATAATCTGCATTTTTTACGATCAGGGTGCCGCTGTCCTCCGGACGGTTGGTGTTTCGGATATGGATCGGAATTCCCACTCTGGTCACCGGGAAAACAGTCTCTTCGTGAAGTACCGCAGCACCCATATAGGACAATTCCCGCAGTTCCTTATAGGTGATTACCGGCACAGACAACGGATGATCCACAATTCTCGGATCTGCCATCAGGAAGCCGGATACATCGGTCCAGTTTTCATACACATCGGCACCAGCCGCCGCTGCCACCACCGCACCGGTAATGTCCGAGCCGCCCCGCGGGAAGGTACCGATCCGCCCATCAGGCAAGGTACCGTAGAATCCCGGAATGACAGCATGATCATGATCCGTCAGAAGGCTTCCCAGTACTTCACGGGTCTTTTCTTCATCATAACGGTGCTCTTCATCCAGGAATATCGTTCCTTCTGCATCGATGAAATCGTAGCCGATAAATTCTGCCATGATGCGGGCGTTGAGATATTCTCCCCGACTGATGATATAGTCTTTTTCCAGAGGATTACCCAATCTGGAAGCAATTTTTTCAAATTCTTCGTCGATGTTGACGGAAACGCCCAGGCTGCGAACCAGCACCTTGTAGCGGGACTGAACCTTCGCCAGAAGATCTCTGGCTTCCTCTCCGTCTTTCTCCGCCGCGGCAATGAGCATATCCGTCACTTTCTGGTCATCTGCGGACCGTTTTCCCGGTGCACTGACCACCACCAGGCGGCGCTCCGGCTCTGCCTTGATAATGTCGGCACATTTGCGGAACTGAGACGCATCGGCCAGTGAGGTGCCGCCGAACTTGGCGACCTTCAGATCCACTTTTCCCTCATTCTGGAACATGTTCCGTACCGATTCGTCATGGATCTGCGTAATATCGTACTGGGTCGTCTGGTAAACGAAGTAGTTCAGCCAGTTGGAATACAGGAGGTTTGCACAGGAACGCCACTTGACCACCGGGGCTTTGGTATCGTCATCCTCCGGATAGTAGTTGCACGGCACCTTCGGATTGAGGCCGGCCTTCTTATCCCGCACATATTCCTTCTCCAGGGTGTTCCAGTCATATTCCGAGTGGCCCATGATGAAAATCTGCCGGTCATCGTTGGACTTGACGGCATAGATTCCGGCTTCCTCCGAACTGGAAATAATCTTCAGTTCCGGCACCGCTTCCACATCTTCCCGATACACCGTCGTATTTCTGGAATGGGGCACATAGAATTCATCATCAAAACCGCGGAACAGCATCCCGTTCTTATAGTCCAGGTGGTGTTTGTATACGCCGGACAGCTTTTCCGGCAGCCGGTGTTTCTGTATGCCGTAGTGATAATACAGGCCGGCCTGGGCACCCCAACAGATATGGAAGGTGCTGTGGACATGGCGTTTGCTCCACTCCATGATCTCGCAAAGCTCGTCCCAGTATTCCACCTCTTCAAATTCCAGCAGTTCCACCGGCGCACCGGTAATAATCATGCCGTCATAAAACTTGTGCCGGATCTGGGCGAAGGTCTTGTAGAATGCGATCATGTGCTCTTCGGATGTATTGGACGCCTTATGGGTGCTGGTCTGCAGCAGCTCCAGCTCCACCTGCAGCGGCGTATTTCCCAGAAGACGGGTCAACTGCGTCTCCGTATCGATCTTCGTCGGCATCAGATTCAGGATCAGAATCTGCAGCGGACGGATATCCTGGGTCATGGCCCGGGTGTCCGTCATGACGAAGACGTTTTCAGCGGTAAGAGTTTCTATGGCAGGTAAATTATTCGGTACTTTAATCGGCATACGTTATATCTCCTGTTCTGCATACTTTTCCAGAATGTGAATGACTAAGCGGGTACATTTGTCCATCTGCTCCACGCTGGCAACTTCCGTCACCGCATGGTGGTTGAAGGTACCGGTTCCCAGATTCGGGCAAGGCACCCCTTTATAGGAAAGCTCGGATCCATCAGTGCCGCCGCGGGTCGGAATGACCTCCGGCTCAGCCCCCAGCTCCCGCATGGCATCGCAGGCGGTATTCACCACATGCATATGCGGCTTGATCATTTCCAGCATGTTCCGGTATCCGTCGGTAATCTCCACCCGGACGGTTCCATCACCATACCGGGCGTTGAGAAACTGCGCCGCCCGCTGCATGTTCTCCTTCCGTCCGGTGAAAATCCCTCTGTCATGATCCCGAATCAGGTACTGCAGTCTGCAGTGTTCACAGTCGCCGCTGATGGTTTCCAGATGGTAGAAACCGTCATGGTCCTCGGTATGTTCCGGACGCTCCCAAGGCGGCAGCATATGGTCAAACTCCATGGCAATCAGCGAAGCATTCTTCATTTTATCCTTGGCATCTCCCGGATGGGTCGCCACACCTCTGACCGTTATGTCCGCCAGTGCGGCGAAGAAGTTTTCATAGCAGATGCCGCCGAAGCAGCCTCCATCCAATGTATAGGCAAACTGTGCGCCAAAGGCTTCCACATCAAAATGGTCCTGACTGGTGCCGATTTCTTCATCCGGCGTAAAGGAAAAGGCCACCTTACCATGCTTTATTTCCGGATGGTGCAGCAGGTACTCCAGAGCCGTGACAATTTCTGCAACGCCTGCCTTATCGTCTCCGCCCAGCAGCGTGTATCCGTCTGTCACCAGCAGTGTTTGGCCGGTGCAGGCGGCAAGTCTCTCATCTTTTTCCGGATCCAGGATCATACCGCTTTCCAGGGTAATCCGGCTGCCGTCATAGTGTTCAATCATCCGAGGCTTTTTCGTGACGCTGGGATGGGCTTCTGAGGTATCCACGTGAGCAAGGAAGCCGATGACCGGAACCGGTTTCTCCACATTGGAAGGAAGACTTCCGTAAATATAGCCCTTTTCATCCAGACGTACATCTTCGATGCCCATGGCGTTCAGTTCTTCTGCAAGGTACTTTGCAAAATCCATCTGCCCGGGGGTGCTTGGCACGGTCTGGGAACTTTCGTCGGACATGGTGTTCCAGCGGACGTAGTCCAGAAATCTTTCACAGGTTGTTTTCATGATGGCCTCCTTTTTCTGCTCAAAAATCGTCATTAATAACATATACCCGAATAGAAAGCATTCAAACAGAAAACCTGCCGTTTTACTGCGGCAGGTCTTTCTTCGAAGGGCCTTCGATACATATTCCGTCTTTCTGATACCGGCTTCCATGACATGGACAGTCCATGGTGTGTTCCAGACGGTTTTCCTTCAGGGCGCAGCCCATATGGCGGCACCTTGACCCGGAAGGCACCAGCAGGTTTTTCACTGCAGAGCCTGCATTTGCCGCAAGAGGAAGCAGCGGCACAGGTCTCCCGCTCCGCAGCATGTGGCTGCAGGGATGCTCCCCGCCGATGATTTCTTCAGACAGGATTTTTGCAGCCATCATGGATCCGGTCATGCCCCATTTATGGAAACCAGAAGCCACCCAAAGGCCATTATGTCTCCTTCCGTAGGGGCCGATATACGGCAGTCCGTCTGCTGTCATGCAGTCCTGGGCCGCCCACCGGTAAGCGGTTTTCCAGCCCGGATAAAAGTCCTGAGCCTGCCGCTCCAGCAGTTTCCAGCAGTCCGGACCTGCTCCTGCCGTTCCGGTCCGGTCAGAATACCCTCCAAGAAGCAGCATTCCTTCTGCCTCCCGAAGGGTGAGACCAGCCTCGTCTTCGTCCACATACATACATTCCGGCAGCTCCATGTTCTGACTCTTTCCAGCGATGAGAAA
>JBJESY010000085.1:0-4291 GCA_051883035.1 Anaerovoracaceae bacterium
CTGATGCAGCCCGGCGCCGAGGACTAAATGAGCGCATCACACACAGCCGTTATTTCCATGGGCGGCCTACCAGCCGGCCCTTACTGATTGCATATACGTCGTCAATGACCATCTGGAAGGAAGCAGGGCGCTTTTCGTACTGCGCTCTTTCTTCGATCTTTTCTTTGTTGAAGTCCTTCAGTTCCTTGGTGAGCGGAACACCTGCCGGATTCAGAATACGGATGGCGCCTGCATTGTCTCTGGCAGGAAGCATCTTTCCGGCGTTGAACTTGCTCGGTGCGAACGGGATGTCGATGACACCAGCCTGGAAGGCGCGTACTGTACCGACTGCCAGATCCCCTTCACCCAGTTCGAAGACCTTGTCCACGATGCAGCGGGTTTCTGCGGAGATGATCATCATTTCCTGGACTACATGGCTGGTGTTGGATAATTCCTGGTCGCCCAGCATGTTGATAATCTGCTTCGTGCAGCGCAGACCCTGTGCGTTGGCTTCCTTGGTCGGAACACCCATGGCTTCATGCGGGGTCTTGACGATGACCTTGGTAGCCTTAGACAGAGCGGCGATGGTGCTGCCCCAGGAGATCACGGAGAAGGCCTGGGCTTCATCCTGCGGGAAGCCGCCCATCCACTGGTGCAGTACGGTGGTGACTTCCACATCGTCGTATCCGTATTTATGTAAGTATTCTTCGGTCAGGGAACCCAGGGAACGGATGGCTGCCACGTCCTGTACCAGGTTTCCGCACTGGCCGTAACCTACGGTGATGTTCTTTACGCCCTGTTCGGCTGCCAGCAGGGATTCGATGATGGCTACTGCGTGGGAGATGCATGGCGGAACCAGAGTTCCGGTCAGCGGACCGTAAGGTTCCCGGTTGATGCTGATGCCGGCTTCCTCATAGATACCGGTGAGTCGGTCGCAGTACTGCCAGTCGCGGATGGTCTTTTCCAGCTGCACATTCTTGGCGTACGGAATATTGTAGGAAATGCCGCCGCCTTCATAGCTGGTGAAGCCTGCCGCATAGGAGATTTCCGTCAGCAGACGGGCATCCGGTGTGCCGTGGCGGATCTGTACCGGAGTGTCCAGTTCGTTGATGATATCACGGCATGCATACAGACCGTGGTTGACAACCGGCAGACCGTTGAGCATGGATTTGCTTTCGCGGACGGATTCCTGAATGCCGACTTCGGCTTCCTTGTAACGGTTCTGACGGGTGTAGCTGTCGATGGTGGTCGGCAGCAGATCTGCGCCGCCCTTGTCCTGCAGGTATGTCAGCAGTTCAATGTGATCCTTTACCAGCGCCACGCCTGCACGAGGCTGGATCAGAGTTTTTCCTTCCTGCTTGGCTTTGATCAGTTTCTTACCGAAGACTTTGTGTTCCGGCAGGTTCTGATGAAACTTTACCGCCTCATCAAAATCCACATCTGCGCCGGTTGGCCACTGCGCCAGAACTTCTTTCTGCTGGCTGTAAAATTCGTCGTTTGTCAGTTTTTTATTTTGCAGTTCCATAGGATGTTAGCTCCTTTTTCATAATTTTCAGTGCGGTGTCGGGGGCGTACTGGCTCAGCAGGCCCATGGCCGACAGGATATATTGTGTATCGATCAGGATCTCCGCGTTTTTCGGTTTCAGAGACGCAGGTTCTGCCATATCATACAGAGCGTGGGATGCAATGGCTCTTGCTGTATCCGGTTCGTTGTGGATCAGGGAGCCGCCGGTCAGAATAATCTTATCCACCCGGGAAAGATCTTTTCCGGACTGCACATAAGCTTCTCCCACCGGGGTGTAGACTTTTTCCACCGTACCGGCATGGCGTGTGATTCCCACTTTGATAGCCATGGAGGCCAGTGCCTGATCCAGCCGCTTCTTTTCGTCGGTGTCCGGCAGACTGTCGGTATGGGTGGTAATCTCTGTAAGCAGTGCGCTGACACGATCTTCCGTCAGACCGGAAAGCCGGCTCAGCATCGGAATCCCCACGGCTTCGGCGATTCCTGCGGCGCTGTACCGCATGCCGATGTCCCCCTCCACGGTTCGCTTGGCGTAAGGTTCCGGCAGGCCTTTCAAAATGGTTCCTGCCCGGTCCGGTGCACCGTCTGTCATGGAGTAAATGTCGGTGGTGGCACCGCCCACATCTACGGCAACCAGTTCACCCAGGCCTTTTTCTGTCTTGGTGCCTCTGGAAAGAAGCTCCATGGCTGCCAGCACGGCGGCCGGCGTCGGCATCATGATGCCGGAGATCAGCTGGCTTGCCTGGGAAAGTCCCTTGGCCTTGATGATCCGGTCCAGGAAGATCTCGCGGATCTTTGCCTGTGCCGGCCCGATATTAAGTTCGTTGAATTTCGGCATCACGTTTTCGCAGCGGATGACCTGGCGTCCAGCTTCGGTCAGAATCTTTTCACAGGTTCTGGCTGCAGTCCGGTTCCCGGCGAGAACCACCGGAAAGTCTGCCTTGCATTCTGCCAGCACCTGGGCATTCTGGATGATGTTGTCCTTGTTGCCGCCGTCGGTTCCTCCGGTAAGAAGGAAGATATCCGGTCTCAATGCTTCGATTTCTTCCGCATCGTCTTCCGTCAGCTCATAGGAGTAGACTTTCATCACCTTAGCTCCGGCCCCGAGAGCAGCCTGCCTTGCGGCTTCTGCCGTCAGTTCGGGAACCAGACCGCTGCTGATCATCTTCAGGCCACCGGCTGCACTGGAGCAGGCATATCGCTCTGCGAAATCCAGCTTGCCGATTTTTTCTTCCAGCTTCTTCATGGCATCCTGCAGGCCTTCGCCCACATCCGTCTGCACGGTGGTGTAGGCTGCTGCAGTGCCCAGCAGCGTTTCGCTGTCCAGATCCACGGCGGTGACTTTCGTGTTGGTGCTGCCGAAATCAATCATCAGAATTGGTTTCATCTGCGTCACCTTGCTTTCTTATTCGATTCCGAGATCCTCTTTCAGATATTTGATCGTTTCTTCCGGTGCGGTTCCCGGTCCGAAGACACGGTTGAAGCCCATCTTCTTGAATCTGGCTTCCACTTCATCGAAAGGCTGTTTGCCCACTACGATGTTGCCGCCGACATAAAGAAGGATATCCTTCAGTCCGGCTTCGTTGCATTTTTCTCTCAGGCCGCGGCAGTCCAGTTCGCCGTGTCCGTAAAGAGAGGATACCATGATGGCATCTGCATCGGTTTCCACAGCCGCTGCGATGTACTCTTCCTGAGAAACCATCACGCCCAGGTTGGTCACGTCGAAGCCGGCGTCCTCAAAAGCGTGATAGAGAATCTGAATTCCTACTGCGTGTACATCTGCGCCGATGACGCCGATGACTAATTTCTTTTTGTTTTCCACTTTCGTACCTCACGTTTGGATTCACCCTTACGGGATAATGTATTATATCTATTATAATATATTGTTATATCTCAATGGTCAACGGTTTAATTGTTCAAAAAAAGTTTTTCAAAATCGTGTTGACAAGTACACTTGGCAATGATAAGATACAGTCAAAAGAAATGCCAATAAAACTTGGCAAATGGATTTTGGGAGGAAGATTATGAACCGAGAAGAAATTCTGGAAAAAAGCAGAAAAGAAAACAAGAATCAGGACGTTTACGAGAAGGAGGTCATCATTCAGGGCAACCGGTATGCCTGTATTGCAGCAGCTGTCCTTGCGACAATCTTTTTCGTGATTCAGATTTTCACCGGCGGCGGAATGAACTACGGCTTATACGCGGTTGTGTTCGCCATGCCGATGGCCGGGTTCTGGCTGAAATATAGTAAGCTCCGCAAGAAACACGAATTGCTGGTGGCCATCTGCTACACCGTTGGTGTGGCTTTATTCTCTGCGGCACACATTTATGAGCTGATTTCTGCGTCAGCAATTCTGTAGGTGACATATGGATAACGAACTGGTATTGAAAAACAGATTGAAAGAAATTCGGATGGAGCAGGGACTCTCTCAGGCCAGGTTGGCGGAAATCGTGGGCGTGTCCAGGAACACCATCAGCTCCATCGAAACCGGGCAGTTCAGCCCGACGGCTAAGCTGGCACTGGTGATCTGCATTGCACTGGATAAAAAATTTGAGGAAGTATTTTATTTTTAGGCGGAAGAAAAAGAGACGTGCATCTAAATGAAAACTCAGGTTTAACATACTTGAAAGTTAGGGTAAATTGCCCGCAAGTTTCAAGTGCTTGGAGGAATGCATAATGTTTATGGAAAGGTTTATTTCGTCGGTGCCCATTGAGGCGGGGTGGTCGGCGGACCGAAAGTTCTGCGTGACGGATGCAGACGGAACAAAATATCTTCTCCGGATTTCGTC
>JBJESY010000086.1:0-4267 GCA_051883035.1 Anaerovoracaceae bacterium
ATCATCGGCTTCCTGGCGAAGCATTCCGGAAGTCCGGTATACCAGAAAGACCTGGAAAAAGAGTTCAATGTAACCCGGTCCACTGCGTCGAAAGTCATCACTCTCATGGAGAAAAAGGGGTTCGTCGCACGCCGCGGTGTGGAAAACGACGCCCGGCTGAAGGAGATCGTTCTGACGGAAAAGGGGCGCATGCTGGCATGCAGAATGCAGCAGGATATCGTGGATATGGAAGCAAAGCTGACAGCGGGCTTCAGCAGGGAGGAACGGGAAATGCTTCTGGACTTTCTGAGCCGGATCTACTGCAATCTGAACGAAAATGAGAGAAACGACAAAGGGGGAGAGAAACAGTGATAAAAAAACTATCGGCTTATATCGGGGAATATATGGCGGCAACCATTCTGACGCCGCTGATGGTGACGCTGGAGGCGGTGATGGAGATCCTCATCCCGCTGATCATGGCAGATCTGATCGATAAGGGAATCGACACAGGAAATATGTCGGCGATTACCAGATACGGTCTGCTGCTGCTGGGCGCTGCCCTTCTGGCGCTGGCATTCGGTGTGCTGTCGGGGCGGTTTGCAGCAGTGTCCTCGTCGGGATTCGCGAAAAACCTCCGGCAGGCCATGTTCTATAAAGTACAGACCTATTCGTTTTCCAATATTGACCATTTTTCCACGGCCAGCATCGTAACGCGGCTGACCACAGATGTGAGCAATATCCAGAACGCCTTTCACATGATGACCCGGATCGCCTTCCGCGCACCGGCCATGCTGATTTTTGCGCTGGTCGCTTCCTTCCGCATCGACGCGGAGATGTCCATGATCTTTGTGGCAGTGCTGCCGGTGCTGGGTCTGGGCATGTTCCTGATCATCCGGAAGGTCTATCCGATTTTCAACACGGTGTTCCGCAGCTATGACAAGCTCAATAACGTGGTGCAGGAAAACCTGTACGCCATGCGGGTGGTGAAATCCTACAACCGGCAGGAACACGAGACGGAAAAATTCCGGAAAATGTCCGGCGCCATCTGCAAAGATTTTGTTACGGCAGAAAAGAATATGATGCTGGCCATGCCGCTGATGCAGTTCTGTATGTATACCTGCATCCTGCTGATTTCCTGGCTGGGGGCGAGGGCCATCCTGGCATCGGGAAATGATGCGGCACTGGGCCTGTCCACCGGTGAGCTGCTGAGCCTGATCACCTATGTAATGCAGATCCTCATGAGCCTGATGATGATCTCCATGATCATCGTGCAGCTGACCATGGCCAAAGCCTCCGGAGACAGAATCGTGGAGATTCTGGAGGAGGAAAGCGACATTCACAATCCGGAACATCCGGTCCATGAAGTGAAAGACGGCTCCGTGGTATTCGATCATGTGAACTTCGCCTACGGAAAGGGCGACGGGCATCGGGGACAGAACGCCCTCAACGATATCTGCCTGGAGATCCGTTCCGGGGAGACCGTGGGAATTCTCGGAGGCACCGGCTCCTCCAAGTCCACTCTAGTGCAGATGATCCCTCGTCTTTACGATGTGACCGGCGGCAGAGTGCTGGTGGGCGGCGTGGATGTCCGGGAGTATGATATGGAAACCCTTCGGAAGCAGGTGGCCATGGTGCTGCAGAAGAATGTGCTTTTCTCCGGCACCATCAAAGAAAATCTGCGCTGGGGCAATGAAAATGCTTCAGACGAAGAACTTCAGAGAGTCTGCAGACTGGCCTGTGCAGACGAGTTCATTCAGGACATGGAACAGGGTTATGATACCATGATAGAACAGGGCGGAACCAATGTGTCCGGCGGTCAGCGGCAGCGGCTTTGTATTGCCAGAGCGCTGCTGGCTCATCCGAAGATCCTGATTCTGGATGATTCCACCAGTGCGGTGGATATGAAGACCGATGCGCTGATCCGGAGGGCCTTCGCAGAGGAAATTCCGGATACCACGAAGATTATCATCGCGCAGCGCGTGGCATCCGTGCAGGATGCAGATAAGATCGTGGTTCTGGACGATGGAAAAATCGCAGCTGTAGGGACCCATGAGGAGCTCCTGGCTTCCAATGCGATCTATCAGGAAGTATACCAGTCCCAGAACCGGACCGGACTGGAAGAAGGGGGTGTGGCATAATGGCAGAGAAAAGAACAACAGAACGCAGGCCTATGGGACCCGGCGGACACGGCCCCGGCAGACAGGGTGGACACGGCCCCGGCCCCGGACATGGTCCTGGCGGCCCTCGCGGCATGATGGCTGCACCGGGCATGAAGCTGGAGAAAGGGACGATTCCAAGGCTTCTGACATACCTGGCACAATATAAAGTACGTCTGATTTTCGTAATCATATGCATTCTGGTCAGTGCGGCTGCCAGCGTGGCATCCTCACTGTTCCTGCAGAGTCTGATCGACGATTATATCCTGCCGATGCTGCTGGAGGCAGCCCCGGTCTTCGACGGGCTGCTGCATGCCATCCTGAAGATCGGATGCGTCTTCCTGGCAGGAATCCTGGCCACCTTCTTCTTTACGAGAACCATGGCAGTGGTTTCCCAGGGCACTCTGAAAATCATCCGTGATGAAATGTTTGCTCACATGCAGACCCTGCCGGTAAAATATTTCGACACTCGCACCCATGGTGATGTAATGAGCTATTATACTAACGACGCAGATACGCTTCGGCAGATGCTGTCCCAGAGTTTGCCGCAGTTGTTCTCTTCTATCGTCTCCATGATCGCAGTATTCGTCTCCATGGTACACCTGAGCATCTGGCTGACCCTGGTGGTGCTGGCTTTCACCGTGCTGATGCTGGTGCTGATAAAGAAGATTGCAGGACGAAGCGGCGGCTTCTTCATGAAACAGCAGAAGAACATCGCCGATGTCAACGGATATATCGAGGAAATGATCAACGGGCAGAAGGTGGTCAAAGTATTCTGCCATGAGGAAAAGTCCAAAGAAGCGTTTGACCGGAAAAATGAAGAACTGTGTGAAGCTGCTACAGCGGCCAATACCTTTGCCAATGTGCTGATGCCAATCATGGGAAATCTGGGCTATGTGCTCTATGTGACCGTGGCGGTGGCAGGCGGTGCCATGGCCATCAGCGGGGTGTCCAATCTTTCACTGGGCGGTGAGCCGGTGCTGACGCTGGGTACCATTGCGTCATTCCTGACTTTGTCCAGAAACTTCGTCAACCCGATTGCACAGATCTCTCAGCAGCTCAATTCCGTCATCATGGCCATGGCCGGTGCATCCCGTATTTTCAAACTGCTGGATGAACCGTCGGAAGAAGACCACGGAACCGTAACCCTGGTGAACGCCCTCCGCAGTGAAGACGGCAGCCTGACGGCCTGTGAGGAAAGGACCGGCATGTGGGCATGGAAGGTACCGGACGGCGTGAAGCGGATGAACGAGGATGGGGAAATCGTCATCGCAGAAGATTCGCCGGAAGGCTATACCCTGGTGCCGATGGAGGGAAAGATCAATCTGAACCATGTGGATTTTGGTTATGAAGAGGATCATCCGGTCCTTCACGATATTTCCATCTATGCAGAACCGGGACAGAAGGTGGCTCTGGTAGGTGCCACCGGTGCCGGAAAAACCACCATTACCAACCTGATCAACCGGTTCTACGACATCGACGACGGAAAGATCCGCTATGACGGCATCCACATCAACAAAATCCGGAAAGAAGATCTTCGCAGGTCTCTGGGTGTAGTGCTGCAGGATGTCAACCTGTTTACCGGCACCGTCATGGAGAACATCCGTTACGGACGGCTGAATGCCACCGATGAGGAATGCATCGCCGCAGCCAAACTGGCCAATGCGGACGGATTCATCCGCATGCTGCCGGACGGCTATGATACCGTGCTGGAAGGCGACGGCTCCGGCCTGTCCCAGGGCCAGCGGCAGCTCCTTTCCATCGCCCGGGCAGCTGTAGCCGATCCTCCGGTGATGATTCTGGACGAGGCCACTTCCTCCATCGATACCCGAACGGAAGCCATCGTGCAGCGTGGCATGGATAACCTGATGAAGGGACGTACCGTCTTCGTCATCGCCCATCGCCTTTCCACGATCCAGAATGCAGACGTAATCATGGTCATGGATCAGGGCCGCATCATCGAACGAGGCAACCACGACCACCTGATGGCTGAAAAAGGCCGGTACTACCAGCTCTACACCGGCGCGTTCGAACTGGAGTAATTGAGCGTGGAGCAGGTGGGCATGGAGCGGCAGAAACCGGGCGACCGTTTGAACACGTGAAAATGACGCAAATCGACCTATAAAGTGGAT
>JBJESY010000087.1:0-4246 GCA_051883035.1 Anaerovoracaceae bacterium
TCGCAGGAAGTATCATGCGGAATGCGCCGGGTGCCATTTCGAATTCCACCGTTTCCGCATCCACAATCTCCCCGTCAGTACACAGCCGCATGGTGCTATCCAGCGGTGTGATGCGGGCTGTGGTGCAGGTATCGCAATACAGAATCTCATGGATGTCCGGAAGGTCCAGATGGGTTCCTTTGGCATAATACGGGAATTTCTTCAGGAAGTCGATTCGTCCCACGTTATAGATGATATTCACATCCATGCGGCCGTCACAGGTGGATGCCAGCGGGGAGCTGTGGACGCCGCCGCCGCAGAAGCCGCCGTTGGCGATGGCTGTCAGCAGCAGGGGTCCGTCCACGATGGTCTTTCCATCCAGTTCCACTTTCAGCTTTGCGCCTTTTTTTCGGATATATGTAATGGCCACGCCCATGAGATAGGCGAAGGATCCGGCAATCAAAGGATACTTCTTCAGGGCAGCTGTCATGTCCACCACATTGCAGTCAAAACCGATGTTGAACATATTAGCACAGTACCGGACCTGCTCCGTTCCGTTCAGCACACCGTGATACCGAATGGCATCGCAAAGCATGTCCCCACCCAGAAGCTGTGCCGCCGGATCCAGGAAATCCCCTGCTTCCGGGAAATTGCGGACGAAATCGTTTCCCGTGCCGATGGGAATCAGCCCCAGAGAAATGTGCCCGTGCTGTGCTGCGGACAGAACGCCGTTGAGCACTTCATTGAAGGTACCGTCGCCGCCGCAGGCGATGAGGCGGCCTTCCTCCGGCATGCCGTCGGGGCCGGCACATGCCAGTTCCTCTGTGAAGGCTCTGGCAAACAGCTCCGCATCCTGTGGAGCCTTCGTCATATAGATCCCTGCCTCACAGCCGGTTTTCTCCGATGCACTGCGGATTCGCTCTTTCAGGGAATCGATTCCCTTTCCTTTTCCCGCACCGGGATTTATGATAAAAACAGTCTTCATTCGTTTCACACTCCTGCTTCCTATTGTATCGGTTCTCCCGGCGAAAAGCAACAAAAAACTCCACGGAAGCTTGATGCATCCGCTGTGAATTCCCCACTTTTATTTTTTCGTCAAATGGGGTATACTGTCAGTTAGTAGAGTACAGAGGAGGATGAATCCCATGGATGACAGAATAAAAAAGCTTTCGCACCTGCTGACCACCTATTCCTGCAGCCTGCAGAAAGGGGAAAAGGTGCTGATCGATTATGAAGGAGAGGAAGCCAAACCCCTGGTCCGCCAGCTGATTAAGGATGCATACAGCCTGGGCGCCCGTCCGTACGTCAATCACCGGGACAGCGCCGTGCTGCGGGAGATTTTGCTGGGTGCCGACGAGGAACAGATGGAATTTCTCAATGATTATCAGCTGTACCAGATGAAGGGCATGGACGCCTATATCGCTATTCGGGCAGGCGCCAACACTTCGGAACTGGCTGACGTGCCTTCCGATCAGCTGAACATGTATTATCGGCTGACCCAGCCGACCCTGGATTACCGGGTGAACAAGACCAAATGGGTCATCCTGCGGTATCCGAATCCGTCCATGGCCCAGCTGGCGGGAAAGAGCCAGGAAGCCTTCGAGGACTTTTTCTTCGATGTCTGCACCCTGGACTACGGGAAGATGAGCAAGGCCATGGATGCCCTGGTGGACCGGATGAACCGGACGGACAAAGTGCGTCTGGTAGGTCCGGGAACGGATCTGACCTTCTCCATCAAGGATATCCCTGCCATTAAATGTGCCGGAGAATGCAACATTCCGGACGGGGAAGTCTACACTGCGCCGGTGAAGGAATCCATGAACGGCGTCATTTCCTATAACACCTGCAGTGAGGAACAGGGCTTCACCTATGACAACATCCGTTTTGAGATTAAAAAAGGAAAGATCGTCAAAGCCACTGCTAACGATACGGAGCGGATCAACGCCCTGCTGGATACGGATGAAGGAGCCCGCTACTTCGGTGAATTCGCCATCGGCGTCAACCCGTATGTGCTGGAACCGATGAAGGATACCCTGTTCGACGAAAAGATCTGCGGCAGCTTCCACCTGACCCCGGGCATGGCCTACGAAGATGCGGATAACGGAAACAAATCTGCAGTCCACTGGGATCTGGTCATGATCCAGAGAGAGGAATACGGCGGCGGCGAGATCTGGTTTGACGACCAGCTGATTCGAAAAGACGGCCTGTTCGTCACCGACGACCTGAAATGCCTCAACCCGGAGAACCTGAAATAAAAGGAGATGCAAACGATGAAAACCCCGTCATTTTTGGAAAAAGTCGGCGTCACCCCCAGACAGATTCTGTATCTGATGATGGCCAATCTGTTTTATGCCCTGGCGCTGGACTGCTTTTATGTGCACAATAACATCGCAGCCGGCGGTCTGGCAGGCATCGGTACCGTGCTCAATTCCGTTTTGGGCCTGCCGGTGGGACTGACGGTTTTTGTTCTAAATATTCCCATCTGCCTCTGGGGCCTGAAGATCAAAGGAAAAGTCTACATCGTCATGTCCCTGATTGCGGTGGCAGTTTACTCCGGTATGGTGGATGTGCTTGCATTCCTGCCGTCCCTCACCGATGACCGGCTGGTGGCTGTCATCTGCGGCGGCATCCTTTACGGTGTGGCGGCATCCTTTTCAGTGAAGGCGCAGATTTCCGCCGGGGGCACGGATCTTTTGGCCAAGCTGCTGATTACCAAACTCCGCCATGTGAGCCTCGGGCAACTGCTCATGTGCATTGACGGTTCCATCGTGGTGCTGGCCATGCTGGTCTACGGCGAGATTGAAGCCGGTATTTACGCCATCCTGGCCATCGGAACCACGTCCCTGGTCACCGATAAGATCAACAGCGGTTTCAACCGGGCGGACATGTTCTATATTTTCGCCAGCAAGAATCTGGACAAAATCTCCAACGCCATTCTCTATGACATGGGCCGGGGTGCGACTCTCCTCACGGGGGAAGGCATGTACGCCCACAAGGAGCGGCAGATTCTGCTGGTGGTGGTAAAGCCTAACGAGATGCCGAGGTTGAAGGCCATCGTACATAAATATGACCCACATGCCTTTATCATCCTGTCCAGTGTTTTTGAGATCATCGGCGAGGGCTTCGACGGGGTGGATCTGACCACCACCATTCACGATGACGACGACATAGAAGAATAAAGCTCGGAAGAACGTTCTTCGATGCTGCGGCCCAGCTTTTTCTTGTTCTCTCGAGCTCTTCCAAAGCAGGCATCCAGTGACCAAATTGTCTTCTCGAACATGAGAATCCACGTATTCAAGGAAAATGGCTTTTGAGAGCTTATCAAAGTGCCTGCCACAGGATCGTCACTATGGATTTTTATTTTCATTTTCAACTTGATTATACAATCAGCCTTAAAAATACATTGGAGCTGTCAACAAAAGCTCCGCAACAACTTGACACGTCCAACTGGACACTTCCGCTTGCGTTTTTCCTGTAAAATTGTATAATAAGAAGCACCTATTTCAGGGAAGTTGAAATACGGCTTCATAGAAAAAATAACTTCTTGTTATCGGAGGTGCACCCCATGGGACTGTTTGGAAAGAGAAAGACATCAGCGGAGATTCTGGCCGAAGGCCGGACGCAGTTTGAGAGCGGCGATTTCAAAATGGCGTTTTTGACTCTGCACGGACTGGCAAACAAGGGAGAACCGGAAGCATCCTATTACATCGGCCTCTACTGGCTGAGGGAAAAGAACGACAAGGGTATGGCAAAAAAATATCTGATTACCGCCGCCAAAGCCCATGTGCGGGACGCCGCTCAGCTGCTGGCGGCAGAGTATGCCATTCAGGATTATCTTTCAAAAGACACTGTGTCCCAAGCCAAACCCGAACCAAAGCCCGAACCTCATCCTGCGCCCCAACCTGTATCCGACGCCCGGGACTGCGGCATCCAGTGCGACGCCAAAAAAGTTAAGAGCGATACTATCACGGCCGAAAACAAGCCAAGCAGGATAACAGACGAAGAATTAAAGGCGATCGCGCTTCAACATGGCTTTGAAACTCCGAGGACACGCTGGGTCCTTGATGACGACCGATTTATAAATGCAAGTGACAGCTTTGCGACTTGTGAAGTACGCCTGGACATGCTCGCACTAAAGTGCATCGGCTTGGTTAAGAATGGAAAAAAGGGACTCTTGCTGACCCGTATAGGTCTTTATGCATCGTATTTTGAACCATCGCAAAACCCTGTCCTCTTTGATGGGCTATATCATGTAGAAGCTGTGGAC